>CAZYBT010000018.1:0-25794 GCA_964645755.1 uncultured Rhizobium sp. | reverse complement strand
GGCTTAATTGAATCATAAGGATTACCCTGATTGCCCTCTTCAAAATACCAACGAGGCAATTTCCTTTGAGGCAGTTGCTTTAAATACTTATTTTTCAGTAAGAATGCGAGCAACAGGCCCGTTATAAATCCGCTTAAATGTCCCTCATGCGACACCTGCGGCATTATTGGCAACAATCCCCACCACGTACTTCCATAAAACAAAACTGTAACCAGAAACACAGCCCACAGTTTTCGGTTAGGCTGCATGAGCAATATGGTTAAGATAAATGAAACAAATGAATAGATCCAAACAGAAGAACCAATATGTTGTGAATTTTCCTTGGCAATGAAAAAAAAGATAATTGAAGAGCCCACATATTGATTCACGAAAAAATGCAACCACAACGAAGGGAACAACAACATAAAAATAATAGACAAAGAAATAAGCGCAATGAGGTTACCAAAAAGATGGTCTAAATTAGAATGCAACCACACCCCTGTAAAAGCGGTGTAAAATTGATTCCATTTTAAGGGATGCACCGACAATTTTTCGAGCAATCTCGGATTTTGCAGATAAAAGATCCAGACCAATACAACACAAACTGCTGCCAGAGAGAATAAGGAACTTGCTAATTTATTACGCATATCAAGAAATCTTTAATGACACATTGAGCCATGTAGGATCAAAAGTAGCATTAAATTTCTTGTAAAAATCGATTGCGGGATGGTTCCAATCGAGAACTTGCCAAGTCATTCGTTCAAACTTTCTTTTCTGAGCAAACGAAATCACATGATTTAACAAGGCAGTACCGAAACCTTTCCTTCGTTCTGATTCCTTTACAACAATATCTTCAAGATAAAGCACAGGGCCTTTCCAAGTAGAATAACGAATGTAACAAATGGCAGTGGCTACGATACATTGATCAATTTCCAAAACCCAACAAAAAACAAAAGGATTATTGGCTAAGCAATGATTGGAAAGTGTTTCAGGTGAGGTAATGACTTCATTGGGAGCTTTTTCATACTCAGCCAATTCCATAATAAGAGCGTGCACCGAATCAAAATCGGCGAGATCAGCTTGACGAATTTCCATGTAATTTTAGCGAATTGCTAGCTTCAATGTTTTGGTAAAATCACCACTTTTCAATTGAATGAAATAAACTCCTTTGTCGAGGAGGGCATCCATCACTCCAATTCTCACTTTGCCTTCTGAATAATCTGACTTTTTGATGACGTAAGAATAGACCACTTTTCCCAAAACATCGTTAACAAGAATGACTGCATCTGGAAATTCTGCTTCTGTGAATTTAAGATTCACATAGAAATAAGAACCATTTACAGGATTTGGATTGAGGGTAAAATCCGGACCGCCTGCGAGCACGGGATTGTCAAATACAGGAGGCGTTGACAAGCTTGTTGCATGCAGATTGTAAGAGAATAATAAGAAAAATAAAACCAGTAGTTTTCTAATCATTGGTACAAAGATGCAAAAAAAAAGGCACTTTTACAAGTGCCTTTCAAAATTTTTAGTTGAGCTAGTATTATTTAGTCTCAGCTTTAGCATCAGCAGCAGGAGCTGCAGTTGCAGTAGAGTCAGCTTTAACAGTAGAATCAGCTGGAGCTGGAGCAGCTTCAGTTGGAGTTGAATCTTTAGCTGAATCGTTGTTAGTTGTTCCTTCGGTGTTGTTACCACCACAAGCAGCAAAAGCGAATACTACGCAAGCTGCTAAAGCGAAAGTGATTTTTTTCATTTTATTTGTTTTTCCTATTTAAGTGTGGTGCAAAAATATAACGAAGTTTAGAATATACAAAAAAAAATACAAAAAAAATTAAAAAAAAATAAAAACATAATCTCTTCACTATCAAACCCCTATGTTTTTCGGGTGAAAATTGTCGATTTTTTTTTGTATTGCACTCAACATTAATCACTTAAAATTGTTTCCTTTTCATGAAAGCTGCAATTGTTGGAAGTGGAATTGGAGGACTTGCAACTGCCATTCAACTGGCGAAAAAAGGATATTCAGTAGATGTATTTGAAAAAAATGCAACTTATGGCGGCAAAATGTCGGAATTTACGCTAGGGAATTATCGATTCGATGGAGGCCCTTCCCTATTTACAATGCCCCATTACGTGACCAATCTGCTCGATGAAGATCTCAAAAAAGATTTTCAATTCGATCAGTTGGAACATATTTGTCATTACTTTTTTCACAACGGACAATTTTTTGCAGCAAACGCAAACAAAAACCAGTTCATCAAAGAGGCTGCGGCGGAATTCAATGAATCCGAAAAATCCATTCGTAAATTCCTCAAAAAAGCTCAAACTATCTATCATATTACCGCTCCTGTGTTTTTGGAAAGCAGTTTGCACAAATTCAAAACATATCTCAGTAAAACAGGCATCCGAGGAATTCTAAATTTATGGAGAATCAATATGTTTCAAACCATGAATGATGCCATTCTGAAACAATTTAACAATCCCAACCTCATACAACTTTTCAACCGATATGCTACTTACAACGGCTCTAATCCATATGTAGCACCGGCAACTTTAAATGTGATTTCACATCTTGAATTTCATTATGGCGCCTATCTCCCTAAAAAAGGCATGAGAGAAATTGCCTTGATTCTGTTTAAACAAGCCCAGAAATTGGGGGTTCAGTTTCATTTTAACAGTGAAATAAAACACATCATCAAATCCGATGATCATCTTCAAGCGATTGAACTCAAAAATGGTCAAGTCTTTAACGCGGATTTATTTGTTTCAAACGTAGATGCTAAGTTGTTTTATTCCAATTTATTGAAAGCCAATGTCCCTAAAAAAATAAAACAAGCAGAAAACAGCAGCTCAGCGCTTATTTTCTATTGGGGGATAAAAAAAGAATTCAAACAACTCGATGTCCATAATATATTGTTCAGCGATAATTATCCCCAAGAATTTGAATCCATTTTCGGAGAGAGAAAATTGCAAAACGACCCTACAGTTTACATCAACATTACTTCGAAAAAAATCAAATCGGATGCCCCAGAAGGATGCGAAAATTGGTTTGTGATGATCAATACTCCATACAATGACGGACAAGATTGGGATGCCTTCCGCAAAGAAGCGCGGAAAAAAATCATCCAAAAAGTGAATCATTGCTTGAAAACAGACATCGAGCAATTTATTGAAGAGGAAACATATTTAGATCCAATTTTAATTGAATCAAACACTGGAAGTAACAAAGGCAGTTTGTACGGGTCTAGCAGCAACCAAAAAATGTCGGCATTCTTCCGTCAATCAAATTTTTCCAACCAATTTAAAAATCTTTACTTTTGTGGCGGCAGTGTACATCCGGGTGGAGGAATTCCATTGTGTTTGTTGAGTGCCAAAATCATATCAGATATAGTTCCAAATGCAAACCGTTGAAAATCGTTTTATCGCTACCATTACCATCATTTACCTAGTAGGTATTATTGGATTCATAATTCCAAGTTTGAATGCTTTGTTCATATGGCTCACACCAATTAATATTTTGGGAACCTTCATCATTGCGCTCATTTTTCACAAAAAATGGGAATTTAACCACATTCTGATGTTATTTATTATTGGGATTATGGGTTTTTTTGTAGAAATGGCCGGCATCAAAACACAAGCCATTTTTGGAAGTTATACGTATGGAAACACTTTGGGATCAAAATGGCAAGGAGTTCCCTATTTAATTGGGGTGAATTGGGCAGCTTTGGTTTTTTATACTTCCAGTTTACTGGCGGGCAGAATCAAGAATAATTTAGGAGTTTCATTTTTATCGGCTGGAATCATGACCATTTACGATTATTTTTTGGAACCTGTAGCCATGAAATATGACTTTTGGAGTTGGAAAAACAATACCATTCCATTGCAAAATTATATCGCTTGGTTCTTTGTTGCCTTTATCATGCATCTGATGTTAAATGCGGCATGCAAGCCCATTAAAAACAAAATGGCAGCCTCATTGTTATTCATACAAATGGGATTCTTTCTCATTTTACATATTTATGTTAGATTGTTTTAACAGAAACGCCGGCTTTCGCCGGCGTTTCTGTTCATTGTAAAATTGATAAAGTTTAAAGAGGGCAATCTACACTCGCATACATTGCATCAATTTCTTTTGCGTAACGATCCATCACAACCTTACGCTTGACTTTTAATGTTGGTGTCATATCGCCATTTTCAACACTAAATGGCTCCCTTTTTACTAAGAAATTTTTTATTCTTTCAAATTTGGCCAAGTTATTTGACATCTTTTTGGCGTCTTCAGCCAACCATGAAATCAATTCGCTATCGTGGATAAAATCATCTCCTCCTTTTAACAATGGCACTTTTGAAGATAATTGTTCCGAAATGGCTTCAGCGCTCGGCACAATAATCGCCGTTAGATATTCACGCTTATCGCCGATAATGAAAATTTGATCAATTCTCGCACTCTTTAGATATACATTCTCAATTTGAGTTGGATAGATGTTTTTACCAAGAGATGTTTTTAACATATTTTTTAATCTGTCGGTAATTTTCAGATAACCCCTGTCAAATCTTCCAATATCGCCCGTGTGAAACCATCCATCGGCATCAAAAACATTGTCAGTTTCAGCTTTATTCTGCCAATATCCTTGCATGATATTCGGACCTTTACACAAAATTTCACCCTCTGCACATTCAAAATCTGGCTTGAATGTGTCGTACGATTGGATGGTGATAATCCCTTTGGTTTCAATGTTTTGAATGGCAACCATTTGACGTGGCGCTACTCTCCCAACTGTGCCATAAACCTGACGTTCAAATTCATTCACTGTTACAAATGGTGAAGTTTCTGTAAGTCCATATCCCTCTTGTACTTTTAATCCCAAGTTGGCAAAAAATTCACCAACGTGTGGCGGCAATGCACCACCGCCTGAAACAAACATCTTCAATCGACCACCCATCTTTGCTTTTATTTTTGAAAAAACCAATTTCTCAGCAATCTTTTGTTGAATTCCTAGAAATATTCCTGCCGACTTTCCTGCATCAATTTGCTTGCGATATTTTTCTCCTACTCCCAACGCCCACCAGAAAATTTTTGCCTTTATGCCACCGGGTTCTGTCGCATTTTTCACCACTTTTTCGTGCACGCGCTCCAACAATCGAGGAACTGTAGCCATTAAAGTAGGCCTAATTTCATTGATATTCGTTGCAACCTTTTCAATGCTTTCAGCAAACGCAACCTGCGCTCCAATGTAAATTCCCAAATACATTGTGGCCATCCTTTCAAAAACGTGACTCAATGGCAAATACGACAAATACATGTCTGTTTTTTCGATGGCAGGACAAAGTTCTTGGGCATCGTAGCAATTGCTCATAAAGTTGTAGTGCGAAAGCATGGCTCCTTTAGGAACACCCGTTGTTCCACTGGTGTATATCAGCGTAGATAAATCTTGAGTGTTAACTGATTCAAATTGAGCTTGAATTTTATCTTTATTCGCATCGAAAGATGCTTTACCTGATTCCATGATGGTATTAAAATTCAGGACTTTCCCTACTTCCTCGGTTTCGGAAGGCACAAATATTACCTTAGAAATTGAAGGACAATTCGCATCAACTTTGAGATATTTCTTGAGTAAAAATGTATTCCCTACAAATAGCATTTTTGAACCGCTATCGTTTAAGATAAATGAAGTCTCCTCTGGTGTGAGGGTTGGATAAATCGAAACATTCACCAAGCCCAACTTCTGCAACGACTGATCAAGAATATAATACTGCGGACAATTCTCGAGCATGATGGCTACGCGATCTCCCTTTTGTAATCCCTCAGAAATTAAATATGAAGTGATACAATCGATTTGTTGAAGTAAATTTTCATACGTAAATTCTGTCCAAACCCCTTTTACCTTTTGAAACAAATAAGGTCTTTGTGGATTGTGAATATTGTTAGCTGCATTCAAAAATAAATGATGCAAAGATTTAAACTGGGGCTCAGATTTAAACCGAGCATCAATTATAGTAGTATCTATCATATTTGTTTATCAAAAAAACAAATATGTGGTATAAAAGTTGAAAATCAAAAACGGGAAACCCGTAATTCCTAAAAAAAAATTATGATTTTTTCTTAAACTGCCTCTGCTTCAACAGCTTCTACCTCGGGAACCATTCGCTTGAGTAAGTTTTCAATACCCGCTTTGAGGGTCATAGTTGAGGATGGACAACCGCTGCAACTGCCTTTCATTTGAACTGTCACAACGCCATTTTTGAAACTTTTAAAATCAATAGCTCCACCATCCATTTCAACCGCCGGACGTACATGATCTTCCAACAACTGTTTTATTTTTCTCTCAATTTCCGTTTCTTCCTCCTCGCTGAGTTCTTTCTTGGGTGATACAATTTCTTTACCATCTTCGAGCCACTCAGTAAAGAAATTTCTCAAATCGGGAATCAAATCAAACCACTCATAATCAGCGTTCTTTGTTACACTCACAAAGTTATTCATGATGAAAACACCTTTTACAAACGACATTTCAAACAATGCGCTTGCAAGTGCACTATTTTTTGCAAGTTCTGCATTTCTAAAATCAGCGCTATCGTTGGGCAACAACATTCTGTTGGCAACAAACTTCATACTCTCCGGATTGGGGGTAGCTTCGGCATAAACAGTGACAATATCGTTGATGTTTTTTTCCATGATTTCACAAAATTACAACAGATTTCAATCATTTAATAATTTTATTTAGAAAGTTTCTAAATGAACTTGTCCACAACGCAATGATATACCCTCAAAAGATGAGAAATTTGCATTATGGCGAAAACAAAATCAGCTTTTTTTTGCAGATCCTGCGGATTTGAAAGTCCCAAATGGATAGGGAAATGTCCGGGTTGCGACAATTGGAACACCCTGTCGGAGGAGATTAAACCTTCCGTTTCAAACCATGCATGGAAAAAAAGCAGCCGTAAAATTGTTGAAGCTAAAAAAATCAATGAAATCCCAGACTTACAGCAGCAAAAGTTTGTTTTACCCGACAGCGAACTCAACCTTGTTTTGGGTGGTGGACTGGTTTCAGGAGCTGTAGTTTTGCTCGGCGGAGAGCCTGGAATTGGCAAAAGCACATTGCTATTGCAGCTTGCTTTAAGAACACCAGGTAATATTTTATATGTGAGTGGCGAAGAAAGCGAATCTCAAATCAAATTGAGAGCGGAACGGTTGGGTGCTTCTGCATCAAATTGCGCCATTCTCACAGAAACGCTGCTCGAAAATATTCTCAATTTGGTTGATGAATTCACACCAGATATCCTCATCATCGATTCCATCCAAACCATCTATTCCGATGCTCTGGATGCAACTCCAGGGAGCGTTTCTCAAATCAGAGATTGTACAGGAAAATTACTTCAGTATGCCAAAGAAAATAACGTACCTGTATTTTTAGTAGGACATATTACCAAAGATGGAGCCATTGCTGGACCTAAATTACTCGAACACATGGTAGACACTGTTTTACAGTTCGAAGGTGACCGACATCACGCATACAGGATCTTGAGAACTTTAAAAAATCGATTTGGAAGTACTCAAGAATTGGGAATCTATGAAATGCAAGGTACAGGTCTAATCCCTGTGAAAAATCCTTCCGAAATTTGGCTTGCCCAAAGAGATGAACCACTGAGTGGAATCGCAATTGCTGGGGTTTTAGAGGGGATGCGTCCACTACTACTGGAGGTTCAAGCCCTCGTGAGCTCTGCCGTTTATGGCATGCCTCAACGTTCAGCCACAGGATTCGACCTTCGTCGTCTGAATATGCTTCTTGCCGTTCTTGAAAAAAGATGTGGCTTTAGACTCGGTCAGTCGGATGTATTTATAAATTTAGCAGGTGGACTGAGACTAGAAGATCCAGCTTTGGACTTAGCATTAATGGCGTCAATTATGAGTAGTTATCATGCCGAACCGCTACCTCAGCGTTGCGTTTTTTCGGGGGAAGTGGGGCTCTCTGGTGAAGTAAGGGCTGTGCAAAGAATTGAACAAAGAATTTCAGAAGCAGAAAAACTTGGATTTACCGACATTGTGCTCTCGAAATACAACAAAATACCAGAAAATTCTGATCGTAAAATAAAAATCCACACGTTTGGACGTGTGGATGAAGTTTTTTCTTGGTTATTTGGCTAAACTTATGCTGGCATCATGCGCTCTTGTACGTATGATTTTGCAAGCAATACAACCTTCTGTGAGTTCGGAATTCGGATTCTACTTTGCAATATTTCGTTGGCCGTAGTTCGCTCTATTTTCTCTAAAAGTTTGAGATAATAAATATACGCTGTGTAAACACCCAGCCTGCATCCAATTGGCAACTTCCTAATTCCAATGAACGCATGATCGAAATCTTTTTTTACGTCGTGAATGATTTCCATTTTGTCTAAATCCGAAAATTGACTAAAATTAACGTTTGGAAAATACACCCTACCTCTTTCCTCGACATCACTTTTGATGTCCCTCAAAAAATTAACCTTTTGAAAAGCGGCACCCAAAGATTTTGCAAATGGCAAAAGCTCATTGTATTGGCGATTGTCTCCATTGCAGAAAATTCTTAAGCACATGAGTCCAACCACTTCCGCGCTACCATAAATATATTGATCGTAACTATTTTGATCGTGTTCGGTGGTTCCCAAATCTTCTTCCATGCTATTAAAAAATGGCTCAATCAAATCATTGCCAATGCCAAATTGATTGGCAGCCAATTGAAAGGAGTGTAAAACAGGATTTGTACTGATGCCTTCAGAAATTGCCTGATACGTTTGTTTCTTAAAATCTGAAAGCAAACGCTCTTTATCGAACCCGTGAAAAGTATCCACAATTTCATCTGCAAGCCTCACAAATCCGTAAGTTGCAAAAACGGCCCATCGATACTCTTTTGCAAGTAATTTGATGCCTAATGAAAAGCTCGTTGAATATTTCAACGAAATTTTCTTACTGATGTCTTTCGACGTTTCGTCAAATAATCGGATACTCATTGTTAATTCTTTCTGTTACTAATTTTGAACCAATAACCACTATTGGTAATCCAGTACCTGGAACGGTACTTGCACCTACATAATAGAGGTTGTTTAACTTCTCATCCTTATTTTTAGGTCTAAATGCACCAATTTGATTTAATCCATGCGCCAAACCCAGTCCACTTCCCTTATACAAATTGAACATTTTCTCCCATTCAATTGGAGTATAAACAGTTTGTGTTAGGATATTGTTTTTGATATCGAATCCTACTCGCTTCCCTAAATCTTCAATGATCTCTTCCACCAACTGATTGGCGTCATCCCAATTGGGTTTGATGCGTCTATCAGGAACGGGACATAAAATAAATAGATTTTCACACCCTTCTGGTGCGCAATTTGGATTGCTTTTGCTTGCCACATTTACGTAGTAATATGGTTTATTGGGAACCACAGAGCTTCTAAAAATGGTATCTGCGTAATCTTTAAAATTGTTACCGAGGAAATAATTGTGATGATGAATGCCAGGGATTTTCCCTTTTACCCCCAAATAGATTGTAAATGGAGCCAAGGTCCACTCTAATTGATCTAACTTCTCTTCCGTGAACTTAGGTCTATTCAAAAATTTACCTCTGAACCAAGCGGCATCGGCATTGATCACATAAATATCTGCAATGTATTCTAACCCATTTGCGTCTATGACACCGCTCAATTTTTTTTGCTTTTGTGTCACTTTCACAATTTCCGTGTTGTAAACGAACCTCACCCCTTTTTTCTCCAACAAGGGCAAAATTCCTTCTACAATTTTATACATCCCACCTTTTACATTCCAATATCCATCGTGTTGTAATTCTGTATAATTCAATAAATTATAAACAGATGGAGTATTAAACGGTGTAGCTCCTAGGAAAAATGCAACCAATGAGAATATAATTTTAACTTCCTCAGAATCAAAATGTCGCTCCAATTCTTCCCAAAATGTTCTAAACAGTTTTGGAAGATGTTTCATTGGCACGGTAGCCATACTCATGAGAAACTGAAGTATACTGTCGAAATTACGCTTAACAACCTTATATTCAGTATCGTGGAAGATTTCTTTTGCTCCCAGGAGGTATTTCCTTGCTTTGGTTTCGAAATCTGCTTCAACATCTTTGAACTCGAGAGCCAGCTTATCCAAATCTTTATAAATCTGATAAACCCTATCATTTCCCTCAATATTTACGGTATACAAAGGATTCAATTCATTGAGCTCGAAAGGAATTGGTTCGCCAATGCTTTTAAACAATTCAACAAATTCATAACTCATTGAGAAAAATGAGGGACCAACATCGAAGGTGAAACCGTCTTTCTCCAAAATATTGAGTCTACCACCGGCTTTTGCTTGTTTTTCAATCACTGTCACCGCATATCCTTGGTAACTTAACCTCAATGCAGTTGCGAGTCCTCCTAGACCCGCTCCCACTACGATAACTGATTTATTTTGCATTGAATTGTTTTAAAAATTTAGGTAATACAAATAAGAATCCAAAGGCTTGAGCACCGTCTTTAGTGTGCACCGCATGATGCAAATGATGGGTTTGACGCATGGCATAGAAATACGGAATTTTGGTATTTCTTAACCACTTAACCCTTTGATGAACAAATACATCGTGAACTAAAAAATAAGCGAGACCGTACGCCGCTATTCCGAGACCCGCAAAAAAGCGCCAATCAAAATCTGCAGCACCAACAACCACCAACCATACCGATGGAATTGCAAACATAAATCCAAACAAATCATTCAGCTCTAAAGCACCTTTTCTTGGTTTGTGGTGACTTTCATGCCATACCCACATAAACCCATGCATCACATATTTATGGGTAAACCATGCCACACATTCCATTAAAATGAAAAAGCCAATCAAAACTCCAACATTTGTTAAATTATTCATAGTATAAGTTAAACAAAGAAAAGTGGATTTTGGTTTTCAAAATTTTATTTTTTTTTATCTAAAGCTTTCAAACTCCATAGATTCATGGAATAAATCATTCAATAAGCTTACATTTGCGTGGTGGTTACGCATACTTCATACTCAATTAAAGATTTCAATACTTTCGGATTCGAAGTTTTGGCGAATGAAGTGATAGATATACACACTATCAACGATTTGCACACACTTTTTCTCCAACAGAAAATCAATACTCACTCTAGGGTGCTTGGAGGTGGTTCGAATATTTTATTTACGAAAGATTTTGAGGGACAATTGCTTCGAAATATAATCAAAGGAACTACCGTAATATCTGAGTCGTCAACCTCAGTTGAAGTGAGTTTTGGGGGCGGTGAAATTTGGCATGACGCGGTAACCTATTGTGTAAACAATGGTTGGGGAGGATTGGAAAATTTAAGCTTAATTCCAGGAACAGTAGGTGCCTCTCCTATTCAAAATATTGGTGCATACGGTTCCGAAATCAAAGACACTTTCAAATGGTTGAAAGCCTTTAATTTAAAGTCTGGTGAAGTTGAAACTTTCGATCATTCGATGTGCGAATTTGGATACCGCGACAGTTTTTTCAAGAGAGCGGGAAAAAATACTTACTTTATCACAGAAGTTTGTTTTCAACTTTTGAAAAATCCTCAAATAAACATACAATACGGAGATATTCAAAAAGTTTTGAGCGATTCAAACATTATGGATCCAACCATCAAAGATGTGAGCAACGCTATCATCCATATCCGTCAATCAAAATTACCGAATCCTAAATTGCTTGGAAACTGCGGATCTTTCTTTAAAAATCCTGTGATAAGCACAGATTTGTTTCAAAATTTAAAAAATCAATTTCCTGATATAAAATCTTTCCCAATTTCGGAAACACAAGTAAAAGTGCCAGCCGGTTGGTTGATAGAAACTTCTGGTTGGAAAGGGAAAAAAATAGGACATGTTGGTGTTCATGAAAAACAGGCTTTAGTGCTTGTGCATTTTGGTGGTGGAAACGGAATTGAAATCAAACAACTTGCCGACAAAATTTGCACTGATATTTACAAAAAATTTCAAATACAACTCGAAATAGAAGTGAATATTTGGTAAAATATTTGCACATTTTGCAAATCTTCCCTTCAAAAAAATCAATTAATTTCGTTAAATTGCAACATTCTATGAAACAAGTATTTGTTGCATTATCATCATTGTTATTCTTGTGTCATATTCATGCCCAAAACAAAGTGGATGTGACCATTACACGCGATCATAAAAGTCCGCTTTGGCATAAATTTGACCCTGCAGATTTTCCCGATATTTGGGTCAGTAAAATTTCTTCTTCGTCAGAAGAAATGCCTTTACCCTCAGGAATCGACAATGAACTCCGAAAAAAAGTTGACCAAGAGCGCAACAACAAATTAAAAAAGACGGTCAACATCCGTAAAATCATTAACAGCACGCCCACACCACTATCTGACATTAACCCTTCGGTTATTAAAAATACAGACGGAATTACCGGAAGTGGTACACCAAACGACAATCACATAGCTGTGGCGAACGACGGTAAATTCATTGCTGTGATGAACACCATCATCAGAGTTCACAACGATACTGGAAAACCGATCAAAAGTTGGTCGTTGGAAGGATTTGTGAACAACAAAATAAATCCAAACAACAAAGTTGATGCATTTCCAACTTTAAACAGAACATACGACCCTCGGGTGTTGTATGATCCATACACCGACAGGTTTATTTTATTCTTCATGCATGGAACTACTGACCTCACAAGTTTTATTGTTGTAGGCTTCTCAACTGCTGGCGATCCAACTAAACCATGGAATGTTTACAAAATTCCAGGTAATCCAATTAATGATACAGTATGGAGTGATTATCCTATTGTAAGTCAAACAAAAGACGACTTGTTTTTCACTGTGAATCTACTAGGTAATGGAACAAGCTGGGAGGAAGGATTTAGAGAGGCTGTGATATGGCAACTAAGAAAAGAAGATGGCTATAATGGTGACACGCTACACAAAAACTGTTTTTCGGGTATTCAATTCAATGGCCAAAGTGTCAGAAGCATTTGTCCGATGCAAAACGGTCCTATGCCCAATGGTATTGATAACTATTTTGTAAGTGTAAGACCTATCGATCAAAAAAATGACAGTATTTTCTTGCATAGGGTTACCAACACGCAAAAAAGTGGACTGGCTAATTTTGAGCTAAAACTACTCAAAACTAAGGTTCCTTACGGCTTTCCTTCAAGTGCTTTGCAACCTGATACAGGGTTGCGATACAAACTGCGCACAAATGATGCGCGCGCACTCACTGGAATTCGCAGCGGAAATCAAATTCAATTCATGCAAAATTCAATGAATTTTAAAACTTTGCAAGCCCATCTCATGCATTCTACGATATACAATATTCACGAAGCTCAACCTAAAATTGTTTCTGAATTGTATACCCACGATACCTTAGACTTCGGTTATCCGGCCATGGCATTTGCAAACAACCAAGAAAATGACCCGAGCGTGATTATCACATCTGTTTTCAGCAGTTTATATCATTACCCTGGAATGGGAATGCTGTATAGAAATCGATATGGCGAGTATTCAAACTATATTAAAATAAAGCAAGGAAGTTCACTGATAAATTACTTTGGAATTAAACCCGATGAACAAAGATGGGGAGATTACGAAGGCATACAAGCCAAATACAATGAACCCGGGGTGTTTTATGCTGTTGGATCTTATGGTAAAAATGCGTCTATGTATTCTTTTGTTTCTAAAATAACACTCAAAGATGAAATACTGAACCACCCTGTTGAATCTGTGCGCATTTTCCCTGTTCCTAGTGATCATGGATTTGTAAATCTCGAACTCCAATGCAACAAAACAGAAACGTATACAGGAGAAATTTACAATTTGTCGGGGCAATCGATTTCAAGTGCCACAAATCATCACAAAATCAACTTTCAAGTTGAAGAAGGCACTCACATATACCGAATTCACACTCATAACCTTGCGCCTGGCACCTACCAAATCAGGATTATCAACAGCGTCGGAACTCTCATCATTTCTAAGAAAATCGTTATTCTGTGAGTCAAATAGAAGCACCAAAAGGAGAAGTAATTCTGATTGACAAGCCTTACGGATGGTCATCATTCCAAGCAGTAAAAAAGGTCAAATGGCTGATCAAAGCTAAAAAAGTAGGACATGCCGGGACACTTGATCCATTGGCAACGGGGCTATTGATTTTGTGTACAGAGAAAAAAACCAAAGATATTGAATCTATACAAGCACAAGAGAAAGAATATACCGGAACAATCACTGTTGGCGCCACTACTCCAAGTTATGATTTAGAAACAGAGCCAAATGAATTTTTTGCTTTTGATCATATTACAACGGAAACCATTGAAAATGCCATTCCCCAATTTCTTGGTGAAATTTCGCAAATACCACCATTGTTTTCTGCCATCAAAGTAGACGGAAAAAGAGCTTACACAATGGCTCGAAATGGTAGCGACCACGAATTAAAGTCCAGAATTGTTCACATCCGAGAATTTGAAATTACGCGAATTGCCCTACCGGAAATAGATTTCAGGGTAAGTTGTAGTAAAGGAACATACATTCGATCTCTCGCCTACGACTTCGGACGGGCTCTTGGTTCTGGTGCTCATATAAGTGCTCTACGACGCACAAAAATTGGAAATTATTGTGTAGAAGATGCTGTTGAACCTCAGGCAGTATTGCCAAAAACCATCGATTAATTTTAACCTGTGAACGGATTACTTGGAATTTTGGCAGTATTTTTGCTAAATTTGACAATATATGCGTAAAAACATTTTTGGTTTACTCCTACTAACCTCTTTTTGTTTGAGCAGCACGAGCTGTAACAAATTAAATGCTGGTGATATTCAATCAAACATTGCTCAATGGGTAAAAGAAATTACCACTCCAAATAAATCTACCTTGGTTAAGGTGGAAAATGGATTCGTTGTATCTGGAAACTTAAAAAACAAACCAAATCAGCTCATCCGCTTCTGGGAAATGATGTCTGACCAATTGGTTTTTATTGACAGCACAAGAACCGATAAATCTGGGAATTTCAAACTCAAAGGCAATACAAAAGAACTCATTTTTTGCCATTTACAATTAGAAAATGAAACTGGTATTTATTTTGCGGTTGACAACAACAGCAAGTTACAAATTCAACTCGACGTCACAGAAAATGGACTCAGTTATACCATCGATGGAAATGAATCTGAAGACAGTAAAAAGTTAAAGGAGTTGATAAGCATGAATACATCGTATGCTTATCGCATTAAATTAATCGAAAATCAGGCAAAAACCCTTCCAAATACGCAAGAAGGATACACCATGGGTATGAATTTACAAAATCAGTATTACGCACTCATTGCAGAACGCGAAGAAAAGATACGCCAATTCTCACTCACACAAAAATCCGGTTTCATTCCTTATTTTATTGTGTCTTACGGTGTTTTACAAACCCCCGACATAGATTTGTATACACATGCCGTTGATTGCGCTCAAAAGGCAGATAAAAACTCTAAATATACACAAGCCATAGAACAAAAATATGCTACTGAAAGTAGATTCATGAAAGGTGGCGAAGCTCCTAATATTAAACTCAAACAACCCGATGGTGTTGAAAAGGATCTATATAGCTTACGCGGTAAAGTAGTCTTAATTGATTTTTGGGCGAGTTGGTGCGGGCCTTGCAGAAGAGAAAACCCAAATGTTAGAAAACTCTACAGCAAATACAAAAGTAAAGGATTCGAAATCTTCGGTGTTTCTCTAGACCAAGATATCAATCGATGGAAAGGTGCTATTGCGGCCGATAGTTTATCATGGTATCATGTAAGCGACCTTGGCGGCTGGCAGTCGTCTGCAGCAAAACTATATCAGATTCATTCTATTCCGCAAACTTTCCTGATCGATAAAAATGGACGTATTATTGACAAAGGGCTAAGAGGAGATCAATTAGAAGCAAAACTCGAGGAAATACTCGGCAATTAAGACCCAAATAAAACGTAACAATTCAATAACCTAGAAATAATAATGCATTTAAATCTAGGTTATTAATTTGTAACGTGATGATTAAGAAAATGGCAAAAATCCTAGTCGTTGACGACGAACAAGATATTCTCGAACTCGTAAGACATTCACTGAACAAGGAAGGTTTTGATGTTCATATAGCTGTCAATGGTCAACAGGCAATCGAAAAAGCGAAACAAATCCTTCCAGATTTGATTTTGATGGATGTTATGATGCCCGTGATGGATGGAATGGAAGCTTGTCGACAACTCAAAGAAGAGCCTACAACCAGCCATATCTCAATTATTTTCTTAACCGCAAGAAGTGAAGAATTCGCTGAATTGGCATGGTTTGAAGCAGGTGCAGATGATTATCTATCAAAACCAATGAGAAGCAGAGTCCTACTGAGCCGAATCAAAGCCATTCTTCGCCGGCAAAATGCTGGTTCAAGATTAGAAGAAAATCAAAAAATTGAATTTGGAGAACTCGCTATTGATCGTGATAGATTTGTTGTTGAATACAAAGGCAATACCTTACAGTTTCCGCGCAAGGAATTCGAACTTCTCTCCTTTTTAGCTTCTAAGCCCGGACGTGTATTCTCACGTGATGAAATTTTAGAAAACGTTTGGGGAAATGAAGTACTTGTTGTCGACAGAACAATTGATGTCCATGTGCGTAAAATTCGCGAAAAACTTGACGACAAGTTCATTTACACGGTGAAAGGTGTTGGATACAAATTCGAAGTATAAATTTTAACCATTGGTTGCAAAAACTGCAAAATAATTCTCAAGAATGATTTGCATGTTTCGCCAAAAGCCCCATGATACCACTGGCTTTTGTCATGCATTCCTCATATTCCTCCTCCGCAATACTGTCGTAGGTAATTGCACCTCCAACACTATATGTAAGCAGTTGATTTTCATACACTAAACTCCTAATCACTACATTCAAATCAAAATCACCACCTTTGAAATACCCTACACTTCCGCTGTAAAATTCTCTGGCAAAATCCTCCAACAAATCAATGTTTTTCATCACTTCAATTTTGGGAGCACCTGTCATACTTCCCATTGGAAACATTGCCTCTAAAATATTTTGAATTGTTTTCCCACCTTCCAGCTCTCCCTTAACCGTGGAAATCATTTGATGTACATGCGAAAAAGTATGAATTTCGCAGAGCTCAGGAACCACTACGGAAGAAGGCTTACAGATTTTTGATAAATCATTTCTCACCAAATCAACAATCATTGTATTTTCAGCCAAATCCTTTGGATGATTTTTCAATTCAACGATGGTTTCTGCCTCTTCACCTTGAATTCGTTTTCGCGTACCTTTAATAGGTTGGCTCACCAACTGAATCCCTTTCTTAGACAAAAATCTTTCTGGGCTTGCACACATCAAAAATTGGTCTTTGATTTTATAAAAAGCAGCAAACGGACTTGGTGCCACTTGATTGAAATAGTAAAACAAAACATATGGGTCCACATCTGCCTCGGCAGAAAACGAGATGCAGTAATTCAATTCATAATAAACTCCATTTCGAATGTCATCGCGGATTTTTTGAACCGTTTCTAAATACTTTTCTTTCGATGTTGTTTCATTCCATTCCCCAATTTTAGACGGTTTTTCATCGTTTAAGGGCAATTGGTATTCAGCAAATGCTCCAATTGATTCGCGGCTTCCGTCCCTCGAAACAAACAATGCCGAACATGGTTCAAAGAATAAAAATTGAGGTACTGAGATGTTAAATTTTGAGGGACGCTTTACAACATGCTCTACAAAATCTTTGTATTGATACGATATATGCCCCATTGCAACTCCTTGGAAATGACTAAGATCTGCAGCAGAGTTAAAAATCTGCTTCGCACCAAATCCTACAATTGCTTCATATTGACCATAGGGATCATTGTAGTTGTTCGACAGCAAAATGGCGGCGTAATCATGGTTCTTGGCCTCTTGGAGCCAGCAAGAAATTTCGTTATTCAGCATGATTGTTTAATGGGTGATAAAACTGGTAAACGAGTTCTGCCTTAGCCTTCCCAATTACTGGAGTAAGGGTTTCAACAGAAGCGTCTTTGATTCTGGTAATACTTTTAAATTCTTTCAATAGTTGTTTGGCCTTTTCTGGTCCTATCCCCGGAATATCGGTCAAGCTTGTTTTCAAAGTACCTTTATCTCTGCGAGACCGATGATGGGTAATTCCGAAACGATGGGCTTCATCACGCATATGTTGGATGACTTTCAACGTTTCCGATTTTTTATCTATATATAATGGAAGAGGATCTTCAGGATAATAAATTTCTTCTAATCTTTTTGCAATACCCACAATGGCTAACTTACCATATACCCCAATGGCTTTCAGGGCCTCAACTGCAGAACTCAATTGTCCCTTCCCACCATCAACAACAATGAGCTGGGGAAGCGGTAAATTTTCATCTACCAATCGGCTGTAACGCCTGGTTATCACCTCCTTCATTGTGTCAAAATCATTGGGGCCTTCAACAGTTTTGACATTAAAATGTCGGTAATCTGATTTTGAAGGTTTTCCATCTTTAAAAACCACACATGCACTTACCGGGTAAGCCCCTTGGAAATTACTATTGTCAAAACACTCAATATGTCGCGGAAATTCCAACAAGCGCAAATCGTTTTTCATTTGCTCCATCAGTCTGTCGATGCGCACCGACGGATTCAATTTTTCGTACTGCAACAACTTTTCCTGTTTGTAAAGCATTGCATTTTTCATACTCAAATCTATCAATTTCTTTTTATCGCCACCTTTTGGTATGGTAATTTCAATTTGTTTATCGGGCCAATCCAATTGAAAAGGTAAAACAACTTCCTTAACGTCGTCACCGTAATGATTGCGCATTTCTCCCATTACATGCACCAGAACTTCTTCGTCTGACTCATGCATTTTTTTGCGAATTTCAACGTTTCGTGAAATCACAATCATGCCTTGAGTTACACGTAAAAAATTGACAAAACTAATTTTATCGGTACTGCTAATGGAGTAAACTTCAAGGTCGCCAAGAACGGGACTCACAATGGTACTTCTATGTTGATAATTCACCAATGAATCGAGTTTATCTTTAAATTGCTGAGCTTCTTCGAAGGCTAATTTCCGGGAAGCATCTAACATCAGCATTTTCAGATGCTCTTTCACTTCATGTAAATTACCTTTGAGAATATGCCTTATTTGGCGAATTCCCTCATTATATTCATCTTCAGTTTGATAAGCTTCGCAAGGACCTTTACAATTCCCTATTTGATATTCTAGACAAATTTTGAATTTAAAAGAAGCAATATTGGCAGGCGAAAGATTTAAGTTACAACTACGAACTGGATATAATTTTTTGATCAAATCCAGAACGGTATACATGATTTTCTTATTTGGATAGGGACCAAAATATTCAGAACCATCTTTAACAGGATTAAACATGGCAAAAACTTTTGGAAATCTTTCTTTGGAAATTTTAATATACGGATAACTTTTATCGTCCTTTAGATTGATGTTATATTTGGGCTGAAATTCTTTAATTAAGCTATTTTCAAGCAATAACGCATCCATTTCGGTATCCACAATTGTAAATTCAATGTGGTTAATTTTGGAGACTAGCAGAGCCGTTTTAAAGCTGTCGTGATGATTTTTAGTAAAATAACTAGAGACTCTCTTTTTGAGGCTCTTGGCTTTACCAACATAAATAATTTCCCCCTCTTTATCGAAATATTTATACACTCCCGGTTTTTCTGGAAGTGAACTAATAATGGGTTTGAGGGAAGCTGGAGCTGTCACACTTCAAAATTACGACGAAATGAAAATGAATGATCAATTTTTTTGAGGGATTTGAACCCTTTTTGCTAAAATGGGGTTGCCAAAAAACTTTCCGGCTTGGGCATCAAAGTCATTGAATTGATCCGTGGTATAAAACTCACAATGACCATCTCTGAGTAAATGATGGTTGAACTCAGGATGTCGGTTCAGGTAATCGACTAATTTTGAAGCAACTAAATCCCCTTGAGACAATACTTTTACTTTATCTGGAACTACTTTTAAAATTGAATCCATCAGCAATGGATAATGTGTACAAGCTAAAACGATGGTGTCAATTTGATGATCTGAGGATAACAGTTGTTGGATGTGGTAATTCACAAAATAATCGGTACCTGGTAAACCAATTAGATCATTTTCTACCAAATGGACCCAAATAGGACAAGCATGTTGTATGACAGTGATATTTGGAAAAAACTTAGCAATTTCAATTTTGTAAGATTCAGATTTTATCGTGCCTTGAGTACCTAAAATTCCAATGTGTTTAGATTGGGTAAATTCGCCGATAGACTCTGTTGTTGGTCGAATGACGCCTAAAACCCTTTTGTGGTCGTTTCTTTGTGGCAAATCTACCTGCTGAATTTGCCTTAATGCTTTGGCTGATGCGGTGTTACACGCAAGAATCACCAAATCGCAATCATGATCGAAGAGCCAATTTACGCAATCGAGTGTGTATTGATAAACGGTTTCGAAAGAACGATCACCATATGGAGCTCTTGCATTGTCGCCGAGATATACGAAGTGCATGGATGGAAGTGCTTGCACCAACGATTTTAGGATAGTTAATCCGCCATAACCCGAATCAAAGACACCAATTTTGGACATTGGGTACGAATATAAAGCAAAAAAGCCACCGAGGGTGGCTTTTTTAAAGTATCAGATTGACTTATTTTTTGCTTAACATTTGTTTGATAACAGCGTTTGTGATGTCGTCGTTATTGTTTGCAGAATAAAGCACGATACCCGCATTTTCCATTACAGTAGTATATCCTTTGGCAGCAGCAACAACGGCAATTGCTTTTTTGATATCGTCTACAATAGGTTTCAACAATTGAGCTCTTTGAGATTGCATATCTGCATTTCCTGCTTGCTCGGTTTCTTGGTATTCTTGAACCAAACGATCATAGCTTTTTTGAATCAACTCTAACTGAGCTTGAGTTGCACCACCTTTAACTTTTACTTCGTATTCTTTTTGCTTTGATTGAATCTCAGATTTCAAATCGTTGATTCTCTCGTCGTATTGCTTTGCGAAAGCCGCCAATTTCTTTTCAGCACTGTCTTTGGCTGGCAAAGTGTCGATAATGATTTGAGTGTTAACAAAAGCAATTTTTTGAGCTTGAGCAAATGCGCCACAAGCCAAGAAAAACATGAAAGTTGATAGAACTAGAATTTTTTTCATTGTATATATTATTTATTTTTTTTCGTTGTTTTTAGATTTAGGGTTTGTTTCTGTTTCATTCAAAGGTATGGATAATTCCTCCATAACTTCAAACGTTTTGTCGAATTTTGGATTTGCATAGAGCATTTGAACGCCACTTGCTTTATCGAAAATAAAATCAAGCGCTTCTTTCTTGGCCACTGATTGAACCGCTTCGAACAATTTGTCTTGTATGGGCTTAATCAATTCTTCCCTCTTTTTAAATAATGCACCACTCGATCCAAATTTATCCTCACGGTATTTTACAAGCTCTGACTCTTGTAAACCAATTGCGTCTTTTTTCTGCTTTTTTTGATCCGATGTCAATAAAATTTCCTCAGCCTGGTAATCTTTTTCCATTTGAGACAGCTGATTTTGCATCTTCTGCGCTTCTGCCTCCCACTTGGTTGCAAAATCTTCTAATTGTGTTTGCGCCGACTTATACTCAGGCATTCTACCCAAAATATAATCCGAATCTACATATGCAAACGACATACGACCCTGCGAAAACAAAGGCAGCGCAATCATGCACATCAAACACACCAAATATTGTTTCATTCTTATCATTGCTTTTACAAACGTTATGCCAAACAAAATATTGTTGCGAAATTATCGAATATTATTGATTATTAGGGATGTTTTAGGATGAATATTTTCGTTTCTACAATATTGCTACTGTGCAACGCCCTATCAACAAGTTGAAATTGATACTTTACGGTATCGGCTCGGTAACTAAATGGCCTTGCGCTGATTCTAAAGTTAAACAATCCGGAGATTCCCTTTTGTTCACCTTTGGGCGTTAAGTTATCAATTCGTTCATGTAAATTTAATGTATCATTGGGAATCAAAGGATTCATCACTTTTACCCATCTACCTTGTTTTTTCGCCCAAAACCAACACTTTAAGTTGTAAAAATTGGGTTTCCCGTAAGCAAAATCACCAAAAGTATCCGAGGCACTTAAGCCAATGTCGCCATCACCATCTTTAAATTCGATGTCTATCCAAACAAAACTGTCATATCCATATCCGCTGTTGAATAAATATTCTCCCTTGATTCCTATTTCGGGAACAATAGATGTTGTATTTTTGTTGTCGGTACATGCAGCCATGATTCCAATCACAAAAAATAACATCAACTTAATAGAGAATGGTATTTTCAAAATTGCCAATGAGTTAGATTTTTTTGATTTGTGCAAAGAAATATATTTATTTCAAAGTACCCAAAATCGAATATACCAAAATTGGATCAATCTTACTCAGAAGGTCGATAAACCCATTGAGAATATCGTTGATTTTCCATTTTTGCCCATTTCGGCGTTCAAAAATCATCGGGTAACCGCCACAGAAAACATTGAACAAGTTTTTACCTCGAGCACCACGAGCGGACAAGGCATCTCTTCACACCATGTTCATAACCTGAAATTATACGAACACTCATTTATTGAAAGCTTTCGACATTTTTACGGTTCATTTCACAACTTCAGGTTCTTTGCGCTCTTGCCAAACTATCTAGAAAGAAATGGTTCGAGTCTGGTTTATATGGCAAATTACTTCATTCAAAACAGTCCTTTGGGCGGCGACTTTTATTTATACAATCACGAACAATTGTTGCACGACATTCGATTGTCCCTCGAAAAAAAAGAAAAAATCATCCTTCTTGGGGTCACATTTGCCCTCATCGATTTTGCGGAAATTGCAAAAAATACATCTTTCGAAAATTGCATTATTATGGAAACTGGAGGGATGAAAGGCCGAGGGAAAGAATTAACCAGAAACGAGTTACACCAATTACTGTGCAATGCATACAGCGTTGAGAACATCCACAGTGAATACGGAATGACCGAATTGCTGAGCCAGGCATATTCTGCTGGAAATGGCAGATTCGTTTGTCCGCCATGGATGAAAATTCTCATTCAAGATGCGAGTGATCCAGGTGTGTTTTTACCCATCGGAAAAACGGGGCGGGTTTGTATCATTGACCTAGCAAATATTTACAGTTGCAGCTTTATAGCCACGGATGATTTGGGAAAAGTTCATTCCGATGGTTCATTTGAAATCATGGGAAGATTGGATTTTTCAGACGTCAGAGGCTGCAGTCAACTGGCGTTATAAAGTTATTCTGATTCTTCATCGTCGGGTAATTCCATGACTACTTCTTTCAACTCTACCTTAGGATTGATAAATTTCTCAAAAGTTAGAATCAGAGCAGGCAATAAAAATAAATTCGCGGCCATTCCCGTAATGATGGTTAAACCAGTGAGCCAACCAAGTGCGGCGGTGCCTTGAAATTCTGAAAATGTGAAGATTAAGAATCCCGAACATATTGCCAACATGGTATAAATCATACTCAAACCTACTTCATCAATGGTGTCGGTTAGGGCTATCCGAATAGCTTTGTTATGTTTGATAACTTCTCGCCTAAAAGTAGATACAAAATGAATTGTAGCGTCAACTGTAATTCCGAAAGCAATGCTAAAGACCAAAATGGTACTTGGTTTTAGAGGGATGTTAAAATACCCCATTGTTCCGGCAGTGATCATCAGCGGAATGATGTTCGGAATGATGGCTATAATAATCATTCGAATCGATGGAAATAAAAATCCCATTGTTAATGAAATGAGCAAAAGAGACCAAAATGTTGCAGACAAGAGGCTATCAAACAAATAAGAATTTCCTTTCAAGAATATGGCAGTGGTGCCGGTGATTTGAACCTTATATTGATCACCGGGATAAATATCGGCAACAATTTGATTCACTTGTTTGTTTATTGAATCCATTCGGATTGATCCAACATCTTTCATTTGATAGCTGATGCGCATTTGGGAGTATGTTGAATCTACCAAGCCCTTCAATAAATTTGGTTTGCCGGGTTCTGCTGATGGTAATTTCGATGCTAACTCGGCAAGATCTGTTGATTTAGGCACTCTATAAAACCTTGGATCATTTCCATTGTTGGCCTGATTGGCAGCAGAGACTACTTCAACAAGCGACATTGGTTTAGATAATTCGGAAAATTGTTTCAGTGCTTTTTGTAAAGTTCTACCTTTATTCAACATTTCTGCTGATGTTACACCGCCTTCCTCATAAGACGTAATCACAATTTCATAAGGCATAACGCCTTTAAAATTATTTTGTAAAAATTCTAAGTCTTTGTAAATTTTGGATTCGTGAGGAATATCATCTACCATGAAGGCAAGTGGTTTTAGTCTGAAAATGAACACGGTGCTAAGTGCACTGACTAAAATAAACCAAAAGTAAATTCTTCTCTTTCTTTGAAATGTGATTTGTTTGACCCAATTTAAAAACTTCAACACATTTTTATTCTCTAAATGCGCAGTTTGCTTGTCTGTAGGTGTTGGCAAATAGGAATAAAGCACGGGGATACCCACAATACTGATCACAAAAATAATGTTGATGGTGATAAATGCTACCAACCCAAATTGCTCTAGAATTTGAGTTTTTGTGAAATAGAAAGTACCAAAACCTACAGCTGTGGTGAAATTAATTAAGAATGTAGCAACACCAATTCTTGAGATGATACGGGTTAATGCTTGCGCTTTTTTCTTGTGTTTGCGGTATTCATCATGATACTGATTGATGAGGTAAATGGTATTTTGTACACCAACAACTACAAGTAAAGGAGGCAAAGTTCCGGTTAATAGGTTCAACTTAAATCCAAGTATTCCAGATACCCCCATCATGGTTATCACGCCAATTGCGATAAAAATAAGCGAGACGACCAATGTGCTTAAACTTCTAAAAAGCAACAGAATGAGCAACGCTGTTACAGCAAAAGCAACAAGTGTAAAGAGAACTATTTCATCGCGTACTGTGGTTGCATTTTTGTAACGCACAAATGGCAGACCGCTCAAATGCGGTTCTGTATGATGTTTCTCACCGAATTTAATGAGCAATTCTTCAAGGTGATGTATCAGCGGTGTTCTGTCTTTTGAATTTAAAATACTGTCGTTTAAGCTAATCAGCACAAGTGATACTTTTGTTTCAGGGTTATAAAGGAGTCCCTCAAAAAACTTCATTTGTAAAAATTCCTGTTCAAGAGAATCCAGTACTAGCTGATTCGGCACGCGGGTTGGCGCAAACTTTTTGAGCCGCAGCATGTCGGAAGAATCAAGTTCAAAGCGGTATAATTTTACTGGGGATAGCACTGAATTAACCCCTTTTTGAGCAGCAAGAGTATCGCAAAGGGCTTGAAAGTCATTATAAAAATTTAATGAAAAGAGTTTTTTTGTTTCGAGGGAAGCAACAAGGCGGTTGCCATCCTCTCCAAAAGTCTGCTTAAATTTCTCGTAGGCAATAAAATCAGGATCGTCTTTTGGGACGAGTTTTTGCATGTTGTATTCGAGTTGCACTTTTGAGCCAAAATAGCCCATTAAGGCGGTGAAAAGAACGATACCAACAATAAAGTAGAGGCGTTTTTTCAGGATAAAGGTGGCAATTTTATTCCACATAATTGGAGTACAAAATTAGGGTATTTAATTGTGAATTAATTGGGGCGGGGAATGTTTTAAAGGAATAAAAAAAGGCTGTTATAAAAATAACAGCCTAACAACAACAATAACCAAACAAGTT
>CAZYBT010000017.1:0-33222 GCA_964645755.1 uncultured Rhizobium sp. | reverse complement strand
CGCTTTTCTTACGCTCTACAACACGTGGGTCGCGTGTCATGAAACCCGCATGTCGTAATACAGACTTTAATTCAGCATCAATGTCAACCAAAGCTTTAGAGATTCCCAATCGAACCGCCTCCGCCTGACCACTAATACCACCACCACGTACGTTTACCATCACATCATATTTGTTCTGATTGTTGGTAAGTACAAATGGAGCCTGTACAGATGTTTGATGCCATGCCAATGGAAAATAGTTTTCCAACGACTTGTTATTAACAGTAACTTGACCGCTTCCCTCCTTGAGGTAGACTCTCGCCACAGCGGCTTTTCTTCTGCCTGAGTTGTTTATCATAATTCTCAGTTATCGAATTTCAATTCTTTTGGTTGTTGTGCTACATGAGGATGATCAGTTCCTTCATAAACAAATAAGTTATGAAACAACTTTCTTCCCAAACGATTTTTAGGCAACATGCCTTTAACCGCCATTTCAATTAACTTCTGTGGTTTCACATTCTTGGCCAAAGTACTTCTTTGTCCTCCTGGATATCCAGTATGACGCAAATACTCTTTGTTGTCCATCTTCATTCCTGTCAATACTACTTTCTCAGCATTGATAACAATTACATTGTCACCACAATCAACATGTGGAGTGAAACTTGGCTTGTTCTTGCCACGAATGATCATTGCAATCTGAGACGACATACGTCCCAATGTTTGACCGTCGGCATCCACAACAAACCAACTCTTAGTGGCTGTTGCTTTGTTTACCGAAATTGTTTTATATGTACTCAGTGGGTTCACTTTACGTAACGCTTGATTTCTTTTTGGGGTTGCAAAAATAGTAAAAAAAATCTCGGATAACAAGATATCCACAAACTTTTTTTACAAGATATTTTATTAGACAGTAAAAAACATCGAAAAAAGTATCGTTTTTGTCACTAAAATACTGACTACCAATCATCCTCCTCTGGCTTATAAGGTGCCCTCAATGCCCTTGTAATTCCAGCTACCATGTCCTTCACCTCTCGATCTGCTGCTAACAAAAATTTATCCGTTGCCTCATATCCTCTTTTTACTCGCATGTAATACTCATGATAAGTCTTTGTCGGATTTCCAACCAAACCCTCTCCACTCTGTAAATGCACGAAATTACCAAACTGATATTTGAAACGAGAATCCTGGAATCGAATCACAAATTTATATTCCAACATCCCCTTGGCTACCTTATTATACTTGCCGTTCACCACAACCATTGGAATCGTTACCAAAATGGTTAAATGATGCGCCGGCTTATCTTCAAGTAACATTTTTTTAAATACAGCCTTTCCGTATTTTTTACTCAAGAAACGTTTCGCCCTCCAATATAAAGAATCCGCCGTACACATGTCGCAATCTTCATTTTCTACAACTCCCTCATAAAAAACGATTTCACGCATACTATCATATGGTGGAACAAATCTTACATAAGGCGTCTTTTTAGGCTTAGATGCCGAATCACCCCAGCCACCACCATTGGCAGAGTCAGTAGCGCCACCACCAAAATCCCATTGCCCGGTTGCAGTACCACATACCATCAACGCAAATAAAAATGAAAAGACCTTGAAATTACTCCTCAAGCTTCCCTGTGCTTTTGCCATTACGATTTTCAACTTTCCGAAATTTGTTTTATTAAAAGTGCGAATATAAATGCACTCGGGCTCTTTTCTATCAATCTTTTTGCAAAATCACAGAATTGTCCTCTTTAATGATCAATGTAAACATCAAAACACTAAAAAAAATAAGCACCCCGAGGAATTCAAATTATAGTAACGAAAAAAATATGATTTTATTGTGCTGTATTTGGAAATCTACCTTTACTAAAAATTCGACCCGCCGGTTTGCCCTTGCGCAACTCTTTTTGAACCTCCTCTGGTAACGCAATTGTTTCCATACATTTCTTACTACAACAATGATTAAATTCTTGAGCACATTTTTCACATTGAATGAACAATAAATGACATCCCGTATTCGCACAATTGATGTGGACATCTGCAGGCTTACCACATTGATGACAATTTGCAATCACATCTTCGCTTACCCTCTCATGCAGCCTTTGATCGAAAACAAAATTCACCCCCTTAAACTTATTCTCAAGTTCTTGCTCTCTGACTTGATTTACGTAATTGATAATTCCGCCTTTTAAATGATAAACCTCATTGAAACCTTTGTGCTTCATCCATGCACTTGCCTTCTCACAGCGAATTCCACCCGTACAATACATCAATATCTTTTTGTCTTTGTTTCCTTCGTATTCATCTATAACAAGCTTCAACTCCTCTCTAAAAGTGTCGGCGTCCGGACAACTTGCATTCTCAAATTTACCAACCTCACTTTCGTAATGATTTCGCATGTCAATTAATACCGTGTTGGGATCCAACATAGCTGCATTCCACTCCTGAGCTTCCATATACTTTCCAGTATCTGATGGATTAAAGGTAGGATCATCAATGCCATCTGCAACAATCTTAGCCCTCACCTTGATATCCAATTTAATAAAAGATTTTTGTCTCTCTTCAATGGCTGTATTCAAACGAATTCCATCCAAAAATTGAATGGAGTACAAACACTGTTTGAATCCCTCAAAATGAACCGACGGCAAAGCAATTTGTGCGTTAATTCCTTCATTCGCAACATAAACACGGCCAACAACCTCAAATTGTTGCCATTCTAAAAATAACTGATCTCTAAATGCTGAGGGATCCTCAATTTGGTAATAACGATAGAAGGAGACGGTCGTATATGGGCGCTCATCGGCATCCATACGGCGTTTTAACTCCTCCCGACTAACAATGTTTCGCAATAACATGGTGGGATAGATAGTTAAGTGATTAAATCTTCCACAAAGATACTAAAAATTCAACAAAAAAAGGAGTTCTTGCGAACTCCCCTCTTTGTTATTTAGTTTAGTTTAGTTTGTTAATTAGTGGCGAACAACCATTTTGGTGTTCAAATTTTTAGATCCAGCTTTTACGTTCACTACGTACATACCTTCACTGATGTTTGCAACATTAATTTGTGCCTTTCCATCTACCAAAGAACCTTGGTATACAATTTGTCCTTTCATATTCGAAACAGTCACAAAAGCCTTCTCAGACGTTAAAGAAGCAACTTTCAAATGAAACATATCATTTGCAGGATTTGGATACAACTGAATACCTTGCTCTAATGTTTCAACACTTGTCAAGGCAATCGGGAATGTCTCAGATTGCAACACTTCTTTAGTTGTGGCATCTTGAACAAAAACAACAACAGCCAAATCGTTCCATGTTTCAACACTATTTTCTTTGGTATGATCAATATGCTGAGCAGCAGTACCATCTGAAGGTAAGCGATAATTACCTACGAATGCAAAATTTACATTTTTGTTAACAGATGCATCTTTGGTCATTGGCGACAATGCCATACCTGCGCTACCTGTCATCATTTTCTTCATCACATCTTCAAATTGAGTTTCACCATTTGATTTCTTATTCCAATAGGTTACACCTTCAGTGATAACAGCGTGTAACTTTAAATTAGAAGAGGCAAAATCTGCCATAGGATTTAAAGTAATGTTCGCTGTAATATTATTCTTCCAAGTCAAACTTACGTTTCCAGTAATTTCGAGGAAAGAAGGTTTAGCGCTGAATTGATCATATAATGAATTGGTGAATGAAGAAGCATTTGAATTCCATCCACCATCAACTTCCATGCGTGGAACAGTATTAATTGCGTAGTAAGCAACTCTATCACGAACTTCTTGAGTGCAATATGGATCACCAGATCCAGGCCAATTCACTTGATATTTTATTGTTGAATGTTTGGTTTTACCTTCAGTAACCTTTAAATAATTTGCGTTTCCTGGATTACAAGGTGCACATGTTGATGATGTAAATATTTCATTTAATATTTTGCGAGGAGCAAATTTATCTAATACATTAATTTCGATGATTGCAGTATCATTTGCAGTATTTTCATCTACCGAACCATTGATATTTGAAGCCCAAACTCTCATTTTAAATTTACCAACGGTTGTAGGTGTCCATTTTGTAGCATGAGACAAATCAGATGTTGCCAAAGAGGCAATATTCACGCTAGATACAGGTGCTGTAACAGCAGCACCGTTATCTATGCTGTAATTTAAATCACAAGATGTAACTGCAGATGTACCTAAATTCATAAACTTAGCTGTTACCGTAACTGGACCACCAGTTGTCATTTGATAAGGTGCCATCATTACTTGAACACCTTTCAAATCATTGGCAGGTTGCGAACCTTGAATAAATTGATAATAGCTATTGTCAGCTGATGTAAAAATATTTTCCGCAATTTGTTTTGCACCAACATTTGGTGAGCCCGCAACCGAATATGCCGATGTGCTGCTCACTTGAATACCAAGAGACATTTTTACATTACTTGTACACAATTGCCCAGCTGATGTTACACACAAAGTTTTCATATCTACTATGTAAATGTTGTTGGTACCTTCTTCTAGCACTATTCCCCAATATGTCCAACCTGAATTAATATTTGCCTCACCATAAAAGTTGAACCAAATCCAATGTTGGCGGTTGGGAGCAGTTCCGTAGGTTTTCGTCATCACCGCACTTTTATATGTTGTTGTTCCACTTACAGCACTGATAGGCTTAATCCCCAATGCACAAACTGAATTGTCGGGAATATTCGCAGAAGGCAATGTCAAATTTGAAAACGAAGATGGCTTAACGCTGGGAGTACCAGCATCAAAAGAAATAGTACCAAAATTACTCGGGGTATATTTCGTTACACTACTTCCGTTGAATTGAAAAGCAAATGGAATTGTTTGCTCCGACAAATAGGTTGGGGTTGCAGTTGCGTCACCATTCCAAACAGCATTCCATCCTGAATTACTTGTAGAAGGATAAGGATTCTCTCCGTCAGGGTTCACGCCACCTGGATTTCCACCAGCATTAACAAAAGGAATGTTAAAGTATTGCGCATTAGTAAATTGCACTCCACAAAACAAACCAGCAATCAGTAATAATTTTTTCATAGTTGTTTCTTAAAAAGCAAATGTATGAATTTTTCATACTGAAAAAAATTTCTGACAAAAAAACTTAAGATGTAAATCCTTTGTAAGCCTCTGATATGGTTCCCAAAATAGATTCAATCTCTTGAATATCTTCCGATTGCACCAATTTAATTCTGAAGTCTTTAAAATGATCCAACCCTTTAAAATAATTAGCATAATGCCTTCTCATTTCAACGATTCCTACCCTTTGACCTTTCCAAGCAATGGATTTTTCAAAATGAATTTTACACGCTGCAACCCTTTCATCAATTGTAGGTCCTTGCATCAAATTACCAGTGCTGAGAAAATGCTTAATTTCCCTAAAAATCCAAGGATAACCAATACTCGCCCTACCAATCATTATCCCGTCTACACCGTATTTATTTTTATATTCCTTTGCTTTTAGTGGGGAATCAATATCACCATTCCCAAAAATAGGGATGTTCATACGCGGATTATTTTTGACCTCACCAATCAATGTCCAATCAGCTTCACCTTTATACAGTTGCACCCTCGTTCTACCATGAATTGTCAATGCTTTAATTCCAACATCTTGTAACCGTTCTGCAACTTCTACAATATTCTTGGTGCTATCGTCCCAACCCAAACGGGTTTTGACAGTCACAGGTAAATGAGTTGCCTCCACAATGGCTTTTGTCATGGCCATCATTTTCTCGGGATTGGTCAGAATTCCGGCTCCTGCACCTTTACAAGCCACTTTTTTCACAGGACAACCGTAATTGATATCAATTAAATCAGGGTTAGCTTGTGAGGCAATTTTGGTAGCTTCAACCATTGAGTCTATCTCCGAACCAAAAATTTGGATTCCAATAGGTCTTTCGTACTCAAAAATATCCAATTTTTGCACACTTTTAGCAGCGTCTCTAATTAAACCCTCGCTGCTAATAAACTCAGTATACATGAGGTCTGCACCATTTTCCTTGCACACAAATCGAAACGGAGGATCACTCACATCCTCCATTGGTGCTAACAATAATGGAAAATCTCCTAACGCTATGTCACCAATTTTTACCAATTTTGTGCAAATTTAAACCAAATGAACGCCTTTAACCTCACTTCCCCAAAAAACATTTTTTTGAATATATGGGGATTGGTCATTTTACTCATCTTCATCCTGCTATTTCAAATCGTTGGATATTTTGGATCAATTCAAATTCTATCAGTCGCGTATGATGTGACCACCGAAGAAATTAAAAATCAAATGCAACATCCAGATGGCACAGCACTTGCAATCAACATTGGAAGATGGTCTAACCTCATTCAATTTTTCTGCTACATGGGTATTCCTGGAATTCTATTTGTTCTCATCAACAGAGCCAACTTGAACGATTTCGGGGGATATTCGCAAAAAATTGAATCTAAAAAAATATTATGGGGGCTACTCATTGGTGCAACAGCATTGCCTGTTATTCAGGTAATTACAAAATTAATCAAACAAATTCCATGGCCAAAGGGCATCGAAAATTTAGCAATGAAAATGGAATTCAGCCGCAACCACATTTTCGAAAACTTACTCGACATGCAGTCATATACCGAACTTCTGGTTTGTTTGTTCATCTTGGCTTTATTACCAGCTATTTTGGAAGAATTCATCTTTAGGGGTATCATTTTAAAAATCGGAATTAATCAATTCAAAAAGCCAAAAAAAGCAATTGTGTTTCAAGGATTTGTGTTCGCAATCATGCATTTTACCTTTTATGAATTCTCCGGAATTTTTCTGATGGGCATCATTTTTGGTTACATCGCTTATAAAATCAACAATTTATGGTACAATTCTATCGCTCATTTCACTTTCAACGGTCTCACGGTGAGCATACACTTTTTTATCCTTCAAAATTTCAAACAATCGGGTGTCATGATTGATGTTGAATCAATTTTAAATAATTTCTTTGTTGCTGTGCCAGCGGCCTTTATATTTGGATATTCTATCTATCAACTTAAACAATTTAAAACAAATGAATAATTTTTGGACACGAGTGATTAGCGGAATTGGCATGATTGCGCTCGTTGTATTTCTGATTAATAATGGTCCGTATGGAATTACCTTACTAACAGCAATTATTGGTGTGGGCTGTCATTTTGAATGGTTAAAATTAAAGGGCAATTTAAATGCACAAAATCTTACAATTAGTTTCATTTTCTTTTTCATCATACTATTTTTCAAACAAATTCATTTGTCGGAATTTGGAATCATGATCAAAATATTCATCAATACACTGTTGGTATTTTTAGGGATTACACATTTTCAAAAAACGGGAAAATACTTCAACAAAACATTAGTATTGAGTCATTTATACATTTCTATTCCACTGTTATTATTTACGCTCACACCTTATTCAAAAGGTTTTTTGAATCAATACAATGCCATGTTACCGCTGATGCTCATGGTTTTGGTGTGGTCTTCTGATTCTTGGGCTTACGTATCGGGAAAGTTATTTGGTAAACACAAATTAGCTCCAAGTATTTCACCGGGTAAAACTTGGGAGGGACTCATTGGCGGCACCATACTTACTGGAATTACGGGTTTCCTATTTGTGACATATGTTTTGGAACCAAATGGTGGTTTGATTGGCAGCAACAACTTTCATACTTTTAACCAAATCAAAGGGTTAATTCTTGGAATATTTGTATCAATTTTTGGCACGTTGGGCGATTTGTTTGAAAGTTCACTAAAAAGAAAAGCAGGCGTAAAAGATAGTGGAAATGTATTGCCCGGTCACGGCGGTATGCTCGATAGATTCGATGCCTTTTTATTTGCAATTGTTGTATTCACGATCGTTTCTCGAATTCCTTAAATTTCATTGTGTCATACGCTTTTTTTTAGGTAAATTTGCGCTATTATTCAATCATGAGCGCACCCGATACATCTTACCTAATGAATGCCGACCCTTCGGCCATCGACAATTTGTACAGCCAATATCAAAACGACAAAGAAAGTGTTGATTTTGGTTGGAGAAAGTTTTTTGAAGGATTTGATTTAGGAGCACAAAAACAGCCTACAGGTGGCATGATCAGCGACGATGCCATGAAAGAAATTCATGTTTTGAATCTCATTCATGCATACAGAAGTATGGGGCATTTGTTCAGCAAAACCAATCCATTGCGTCAGAGACGTCAATACTCCCCAAACTTGGATATTGAAAATTTTGGATTGGAAAAAACAGACCTAGAAAAAACTTTCAACGCGGGCGCTGAAGTTGGGTTAGGTGCTGCCAAATTAAAAGACATTATTACCAAACTCGACAAAACCTATTGTCAAAGTATTGGTTGTGAATTTGCATATATCCGCGATCCAAAACGCAGAAAATGGCTTCAAGATAGATTTGAAGGAACACAAAATATTCCAAATTTAACCATCGACGAAAAACGACACTTCTTGGATAAAGTAAACCAAGCCACTGTTTTCGAGAACTTTTTGCACAAAAAATTCATTGGTCAAAAACGTTTTTCACTCGAAGGTCTTGAAGCATTGATTCCAGCTTTAGATGCTGTAATCCAATACGGTGCAGGATTAGGCGTTGATGAATTTGTATTGGGAATGGCACACCGAGGAAGACTCAACGTGCTAGCGAATATTTTCAACAAAACCTACAGCCAAATATTTTCTGAGTTTGAAGGTAAAGTATTCCAAGGTGGCGATTTCGATGATTTCGAAGGTGATGTGAAATATCACTTAGGTTACAGTGTAGATGTTGACACTGCAGCAGGTAAAAAAGTTCATTTAAGATTGGCCGATAACCCAAGTCACCTAGAAGCAGTAAACCCTGTTGTAAAAGGTTTGGTAAAAGCCAAATTAGATCATAAATACAACGGTGATGTAGAGAAAATTTGTCCTATTTTAATCCATGGTGACGCAGCTCTGGCTGGCCAAGGCATTGGTTTAGAAGTTGTACAAATGAGTGGTCTTGAAGCCTATTATGTGGGAGGAACCATTCATATTGCTACCAACAATCAAATTGGTTTTACAACCAATTATTTAGATGCAAGAACATCCACTTATTGCACAGATGTAGCTAAAATTACCTTATCTCCAGTTCTACACGTGAACGCCGATGATTTAGAAGCGGTTGTTCATGCGGTAAAATTGGCTATGGCCTACAGACTCGAATTCAAATCAGATATTTTTATTGACCTTTTAGGTTACAGAAAATATGGGCACAACGAAGGTGATGAACCGCGTTTCACTCAGCCTGAAATGTATAAATTAATCGACAAACACCCTAATCCAAGAGAAATCTACAAACAACAATTGCTAGAAAGAGGTGAAATCGATGCCGCCCTTGCCGTTGAAATGGAAAAGAAATTCCAAGAATTGCTTCAAGAAAAATTTGAAGAAGCAAAGGGTGATTTCATGCCGGCTCCCTCTGCAATAAAAAATACTTGGGAAGGATTCAGACACTCCAACGAAAAAGACATTCAACTCCCTGCAAATACAAAAGTTGATATTAAGACATTAAAAGACATTGGTGAAAAGATTTCTACCATCCCTGATAATAACCTTCCAATCAAAAAAGTTCAAAATCTGTTCAACGATCGTAAAAAAATGATCGAAAATGGCACCATTGATTGGGCAATGGGTGAACTATTAGCCTATGCTACTTTGCTCCATGAAGGACATCCTGTACGTTTGGTTGGACAAGATGTAGAAAGAGGAACGTTCTCTCACCGTCATGCGGTAATTAAGCAAGAAGTTGGCGAAACAGAATACACTCCTTTAAACAATATCTCAGACAAACAAGCTAAATTCAGTGTATACAACTCACTTTTGAGTGAATATGCGGCCCTTGGCTTTGAATATGGCTATAGCACAACCACTCCAAATGGTTTAACCCTTTGGGAAGCTCAATTTGGTGACTTCTCTAATGGCGCTCAAATTATCATCGATCAATTCATTGCTTCCGCTGAAGCCAAGTGGAACAAATTTAGCGGACTTACCATGTTGTTGCCTCATGGTAATGAGGGACAAGGACCTGAGCACAGTTCTGCACGTCCGGAGCGCTATTTACAACTTTGTGCAGGAACAAACATGCAAGTGCTTAATTGTTCTACCCCAGCAAACTATTTCCATGCATTAAGACGTCAATTAAAGCGTGATTTCACAATGCCATTAATTGTTATGACTCCTAAAAGCTTGCTTCGTCATCCAAAATGCGTGAGTAACCTCGATGAATTAGCAAATGGACATTTCCAAGAACTCATCGATGACAACAATGTTGCAAAAAAGGTTCGTAGGGTTTTATTCTGCACCGGCAAAATTTATTACGAGCTATTGTCAGAAAAAGAAGCTAAAAATGCTACTGACATTGCCATCGTTAGAATTGAACAATTGTATCCATTACCAGAATGGAAAATGGCTGAAATCTTCAGCAAATATGAAGGAGCCGAATTCTGTTGGGTACAAGAAGAATCTAAAAACCAAGGCACTTGGTTGCACTTACACCGCTACGATTTCCCAGTAAAACTCAATTATATTGGACGTAAAAGTAGTGCTTCTCCAGCTACTGGTTTCAAGAAAGTTCACGACGCAGAGCAAGCCGAAATTATCGCAAAAAGTTTTGCTTAAAAGATTTGCAATTTTGCATATAATACCAAAGAAAAAGGCTGCATGAGCAGCCTTTTTCTTTGGTATTATATTTCCTTAGATTAATAATATGTATAATATTTCTCTTGTATTTTCACACCGTCCTTTGCAATAGTCACTTTTGTAGGTCGTTGCAAACCATCAAATTGGTAAGCATATTGATAAGTTGAAACACTTCCTCGGGTGGTATAAACTTCCTTTTCTACCAAATAGTAAGATTTATCCCGCAGAAATGGCCAAAAACCCAAATTCCGGTTATCAGGGTATTTTGTATAAGAAGCTTGAACTTGTATTTCGTAATTGGGATAAAAAAATTGAGTCAAACAATCATTTAGCCAAGTTCCATTGTAAGTGAGCATTGAATCTGTACCTGAATAATAATACTCTTTGTTCTTGTGACCAGCTTTGTCATAGACAAAAATTGATGACCCCGTTGAAATACTATCTACAGTATACATTTTTCTCTGTCTAGCAAATCCATCTTTATTCAACACATAATGAGTAAAATAACCCACTTTGTTTGTGGATTTAACTCGATGATTCATCTGAATAACTGTGCTATCGGAATAATTCAATTCTAGTTGAATATCCTCTTTTACACTCAATTTGCTTAAAATTCTATTCTGATTATCAAAGGTGAGCCTAAAAATAACAGAATCCGTGATCTGATTATCCGTAAAAATATAGGTTTTTGATTCCTTTACGTTGAAACAAGTGATAGGTGGCAAAATTGTTTCTGTTGGGCTTTTCGTTTCTTCTTTGCAGGAAGTCAATGTCCCTAAAGAAATAAAAACACCTGATAAAATTACCGAATTGAAATTCATAGAATTACAAACATAACGAAGAAAGTCTCAAACTATTCTAATTCAAAATATAGAGAGCAACATTTTCTACATGATGCGTGTGTGGAAACATGTCAACGGGTTGAATTTTAACCAAAGTATACTTTTCACTCAATAATTTTGTATCTCGTGCCTGCGTTGCTGGATTACAACTCACATACACAATCTTCTTAGGTTCTGCTTCTAACAGTCGTTGAACAACGCTCGGATGCATGCCATCTCTTGGTGGATCAGTGATCACAACATCTGGTTTTCCATGTTCAGCAATAAATTCTGAAGTCAGAATGTCTTTCATGTCGCCTGCGAAGAAATTACAATTATCGACATTGTTCATTTGTGCATTTTCTTTGGCATCAATAATGGCTTCCTCCACATATTCTACGCCAACAACCTTTGACGCTTTATCGGCCACATACAAGGCAATACTTCCAGTACCTGTATATAAATCATACACCAGTTCAGAGCCAGTTAACCCTGAGAAATCTTTGGTTACATCATACAATACCTCAGCTTGTTCACTATTGGTTTGAAAAAAGCTCTGAGCTTGAATTTTATATGTTTTATTGCCCAATGTTTCAGTTAAAAATGGCACCCCATCAAACAATTGTACCTCCAAACCGTTCAAGGTGTCATTTCTTTTATTATTAATTACATACATTAACGAAACAACATTCTCAAAATTGTTTTTAATATAATTCATCACCAATAGAATCGATTCTTGGTGATCTTGATGGAATGAAACAACAATCATCCATTCTCCTTTTCGATTGCAACGAACCAACAAATTTCTCATCAACCCTTCTTGGGTAATGATATCAAAAAATGAGATATTATGATCTAAACAAAACTGGCGAATACCACGTTGAATTTCATTCACATAGGAAGGCATCAAATGACAATAATCAACATCCAAAACCTTATCAAATCTACCAGGAATATGAAAGCCAAGTGCCTTAGGCTTATCGCTTTCAGATTGCTCGAGTTTGTTAAACGTAGTTACCCATGCTTTATCGGAGAATGTAAGATCCAATTTGTTACGGTATGCAACTGTTTTCTCACTTCCAAGTATTGGCATTACCTCAAACCCAACTACACCACCAATTCTTTCTAAATTATCTACAACTTGTTGCTGTTTGAACTCAAGTTGATCTTTATAACTCAAATGTTGCCACTTGCAACCACCACAAACTGTAAAATGCTCACAAAAAGGCTCTATTCTTTTCTCAGATTTTTTGTGAAAATTGAGAATCTTTCCTTCCTGAAAATTCTTCTTTTTCGCAACTATTTGCACATCCACAACATCTCCAGGAGCGGCAAATTTCACGAAAACAACTTGATTATCAACTCTCCCAATGCAATGTCCCTCAGCAACCGCTGCAGTAATTTCAAGGTTATCTATCAATTTAAATTTTGCCGAACGACGCCTCATTATATCTTGGTTCTATTCAATTTAGCGTTGTCTAACAATTTTAAAAATTCAGTAGGTGGATAATATCCTGCTTGATTAAATCTTGAGTCATTTTTATTTGGATTAAGCCAAAAATAAGTTGTTGGAAACCCACCAGATTCACCGTATCCAAGCCATAACAATAAGGTTCTACCATCCATTGTTCGATCTCCAAAAACATAGTTTTTGTCAATTTCAGGATTGAATTTAACACATACAAAATCTTTCTCAAGAATGGCTAAAACCGCTGGGTCTGTATATGTTTCCCTGTCCATTACCTTACACCATCCACACCAATCAGTATAAGCATCTACCAACAAAATTTTATTTGTTGCAATGGCTTTTTTATACCCCTCCTCAAACCCGTACCATTTAAATGATTTTGAATCCTCAGCTACCGCAGGATCTGCCGTTTTTACTTCTGTTTTAACAACAGTAGTTGTCACTTTTTTCTTTTGAGGGACAGTTTTGCGTTTTGACTTTTGAGCAGCTAAAGTGCCACTCGCAAAAATTGCAATTGCTACAAGCAATATTTTTCTTAATTCAATCATTTTCATCATTTAAGATTTTAATTTTGTTTTAAAACTAATATCAAGGGCCTTTACACTGTGCGTAAAATAACCCAAACTAATATAAGTAACGCCAGAAAGGGCATAATCTTTTAAATTGTGTAAGCCAATGCCCCCTGAAGCCTCAGTTTCACATTGATTTCCAATAAGTTCTACAGCAACTTTGCATTGTTCGGGCGAAAAATTATCGAGCATAATTCTATCTACACCAACCAACAAGGCTTCATTGACTTCATCTAAGTTTCGGGTTTCAACCTCTATTTTTAAATCCATTTGATGAGCATTCAAAAATGATTTGGTTCTATTCACAGCAACAGTAATTCCACCAGAAGAGTCTATATGATTGTCTTTCAACATAATCATATCATATAAACCAATCCGATGATTGTAACCTCCACCCATTGTAACTGCCCATTTTTCCAAAAATCTTAAACCAGGTGTTGTTTTCCGTGTATCTAATAATTTAACTCCCGTACCTTCAACCAAATCTACCGCCACCTTTGTTTGAGTTGCGATTCCTGAAAGTCGCTGCATTAGATTTAACATGAGCCTTTCGCCTTTTAACAAAGATTGAGCATTACCGAAAGCAGTAGCCAAAATAGTTCCCTTTTCGTAATAGACACCATCTACTGCCAAAACGTTGATTTGAACCGAACTATCGATCATGTTAAAAATCACTTGTGCCAATTCCAATCCAGCAACAACACCACTTTCTTTTAAAATCAAAGTAGATTCCGCCAATGCGGAGGCATCAATGGAAGCGAGGGAAGAATAATCACCGGGACCAACATCTTCATTGAGCCATTGATTTATTTGATTTTTGAGAATATCTGAATGAAAATCCATCTTGTAAAGGTTCATATCAATAAAGTTTCAAAAGTAACCTTAAATCAGCAAAAATAGGGAATACACGTACACAATTCGATGAATGTACAGGAAAATGGAATTCCATAAAAAAGGGATAATGGAAACCCATTATCCCTCAAAAAAAATAAAATTATAATTATTGCTTTACAATGTTTTGTGCAGCAGTGGTTCCATCGTTTCCACGAATCAACAACAAATAATTACCAGAAGCCCAATTGTTTGCATTTAATTGAATGCTCTTACTAGAAGTGCTGGTTTCAAAAACAGTACGCTCATAAAAATCGAGCACATAAATCTTCACAGATTGACCTTTAAATGATGATAAATCTACATTCAATTGGTTCGCGGTAGGATTAGGATAAACATTGATAGAAACAGCCTTAGAATTCCTAACAGAGCCAATTGGCTTTACTTCACCACAGTTTCCACCTGGAATGTAGGTCATGTCACTAAAATCAATGAAACAAGCCCAATCTGGATGATCAATAAATGGGTTTCTATTATTTTGAACCGTACTTTGAGCAATGTATTCTGTGCGGGCGATTTCCCAATTTGTAGGAGGAAATTTCTTGTTCCAACGTTTCAATACATTTTGATCCTGATTCATTCCCAAAAATTGGTTTTCTGTAGGTATGGTAAATGCTTTTCCTGGACGGTTGTATGTTGCACAAACATAAAAGTTTGCTCGCGCGGCTGTTCCTTTTGCAAAGTCTCTTGGTTCGTAAGCAAATTCACCAGCGCTGTCTGTTCCAAATTTACCACCATAAAAACTAGTTGTTACCGTTTTTAAATCGTTCATTGGGTAATTGCTTCTAACAGCATTTACTTTATTTTGATTCACCGGAAATAAAATATGTAAGTCGCTGTAGTTAGCACTATCCTGACTGCTTTCGCCCATCCAACTTGAAGGATAACAATGTTCTCGCGACATGGTATCGAATTTGAATGGTGGTGTGAATTTATAATTGTATCCTGAATAAAAACAACTGAGCAATTGTTTACCGTCTGTTGTATCTCTCGCTTCAAAATTACTGATGATATAAGAAGCAAAATTTGAATAATAAACTTGACGATGAGGTCTCACAATTGCTTTTAACTTTTGTACCAATAGTGTATCTGCAGATGTTAAAGATCCATAATAAGAACCTTCATTTAAACCTGGAGTTGTAACCGAAGTTGTGAGAGGGTCTGTGGTTAAATAATTAACAAAAGAACCGTAACCATTGAAGCTGTATACCTTTACAACATAGTTTGTATTGGCAACAATATTATCAAAATCAATGTTGTTATTAGCAGATCCGGAAGAGATTACCCTTGAATTGCCAATATATTGTCCTCTTTGGTATTCAACCCCGTCAACAGGAACATCTGTTGAAGAACCTTTTGAGCACAAAACCAAATAAGATTCTGTTCCCGATGCTAAATTGAATTTACCATTCATTCTCCATGCTTTCGTTGTAACATCTAAAGCGTTTGGTTGTGCACTTGGTTCAGAGGCAAATTGTCCTTTTATAGTAGACAAATAAAGCATGAAAGGATGATTAAAAGAGTCGTTTGAATTAATTGTTAACCAAACTTTGTACGTTCCTTCCGCAGTGGCATTTAATTTAATTTGTAAAAGCAAGGAGTCACCTGCCGCAATTTTGGTTTGAGCTCCGTTATTCAGTTCAAAAAATGCGCTCTGACTACCTGAAAGCGATGCACTGCTAATGTCCAAATCTGCTGTTTTGCTGTTATTTAGAACTTTGATTTTGATTAAGGTATCGTTTCCAGTTTTTACATTGGCATTGTTAATCAATTTTTTGCCATTGTAAGAAACTTGAAGCTCAGGAGCATCTCCAGCCGGAGCTGGATTGATGGTCACGTCGTCCATGGCCATATTAAAACCACTGGCTTTTGATTTATAATAAAAACGAATATATCTTGAAGTTGGTTTCACGCGAATGGTATACTTCTGTGTAGTTACCCCCAAATCATTTAAATGATCTTTCACGGTTGTCCAATTACTTCCATCTTGACTTTCATCCACAGTTACATTACCCGACCAAGTAGTTACACCAGCAGCTGCTGTTCCACTCATCCAATAAGTAACCGTATCAGCCTTCCCCGACCAATATGCGAGCGCATATTCGCCAGTTGCATCAAATCTCAATGCATTGGGTGCACTTTTAACAAAAGCGGCTGTAGAGTAAGTAAAATTCCCCGTTGAACCTTGACTCAAGGTCCATCCAGTTGGAGGATTTAAATTAGAATTACAGTCAAAGTACATGGGAAGTGTACCTTGAGCTTTCAAACTAAAGCCAACAGCTAAAGTAAGAATCGATAAAATATATTTTTTCATCATTTGTTTAGAATGTTAATCGAATTCCTGAGGTATATCTCAAACCTTGAGATAAAAATACTTCCAAATTCTTGGGGTTAAAAATAGGTGCTGGATTATCGTTTGCCGATAAAGTGCGATGTTGAGCATCGCTGATGTAAATATTATTGGTGATGTTATTGATCATACCATAAATATTTAAATTCAAATCATTTGAAAGTGTGAATTTATATCCAAAATTTAAATTCATATACCAATAATCGGGTAATCTAAAAGATTCTTTACCACCATAATTTCCTGTAAGCGCCGTAGGCTGAAAATCGGCAAATTGCTTCTCAAATCTTATATATTGTAAGGCGATGTAAGAACCCTTTAACTCGGTTGGCTCCCATCGAATTAATCCTGTGTATTGAACTTGCGCAGCATCACCTACATGCACACCGTCTGCGTTAAATTTTACCATTCCCACTGAATCTCCAGCATCATCTCTCACAATGGCATTCGAACCCGACTTCCATATCCAATCACCCAAAGCCATCCCAAACTCTATGGTTATTCCATCGCCAGGTTTCAGTACACTTTGTAATTCAATACCCATGTGACGTGCTCTTAACCCGTTGATATTAAAATACATCATATTGCCATCTACATCAGGAAAACTTGGTAGAAAGTCTACAGGGCGATTCACCCAATTTGTGTAGTATCCATTTAAATTTGCTGTAAAACGCTTGGATTTGAAAGCTGCGCCACCTTCAAAGGCATAAACCAATTCATTTTCTGCTCCTTGAATGACACGATTTCGATTATCAAAAATATTACTATAACGGGTTGGTCTGTTCAAATAACCAATGTTCGTGAACACATTAAAATTACGGTTCACATTATAATTTACCCCTGTTTTCAAAGTAAATCCGTTACGGTTAATCCAATCTGTTTCAGCTGGATTTCCATTGGAATCCAATCGGAAATAATCCTTTCTTTGATAAAAACTACTTGAATAACTCGCATTTAAAAAGGCAGAAGTTCTTCCTCTGCTATATTCTAATTCACCAAAAGTTCCCGCCCAATTTACCAAACCATCGTTGTGATAATTGAAAATATCTCCCTCTTTGTATCGGTGCAATTTTGCGTAGCCTGGATTTAGTTCGCTAACATCTGGAATAAAATATTGTCCGCCAAGCAAATCGTAAACCTCTTTGTAATGTTGGCCCACATAACTTCTCAAATCAATTCCCCCCGAAAAAGTAAAATCTTTGTGAAATTTGTATTGCGTGGTATTCAATAAACCATACCAAGTGTGATTGTTTACACTACGGTATAAAATACCGGAGGACTTTCTCTCTGTAGAAGAATATTTATAGTCAATAGCAGAAATAAATCCATAATCATTGTTCTGGAACCAAACAGACTGAAAATCCATCGTGCCATAATTAAAAGGAATTTGATTGATTCTCTCTTTAGCAGTTCCTCCACCTGTACCTGATGACATATAAGCGACTGTACTACTCAATAAATTTTTACTTGGTTTATAGTCATATTTAAGATAAATCTGAGGCTTGTGAAAGGTATTTACACGCTCATTAACCACACGATTTTCACCCCAAATGGTATCGCCTGTATTGTTATCTATTTGAGCTTCATTCAAATTTCCCCAATGTTGATTGTATCGAATGCCTTGATTCACAGCCATATTGGTCAATACTGTATCCATGCCTAATTTCATGGCCATAGAACGGTCGTAAAGAGACAATCTCGCTTTGTAAGCCCGTTGTCCATGAGATTGTGGTGCACCCATTACCGTGAGTGAAATACTGTGTTTTTTGCCAAATTGCTTTTCAATTTTGGCAAAGTACGAATACATATCATCGAACAAATAATCAACATATCCGTTGCTACTTCTTTTTGTAAATGCAAGTAAAAAGCCCCAATCTCCTTTTAACTTACCACTTGCGAAATCAAATCCAAACTGCGTGTAACGTGAATCACCGACTTCAACATTCGCTGATAATTTTTGCTGGCTGGTAATGCCCTTGGTGATGATATTCATAGTTCCTCCAACGGCAGGATTTGCAATTCTACTTGAACCCAAACCTCTCTGAACTTGGGTTAATGCAGTAACCGGACCCAATCCAAACCAATTACTCCAATATACCCAACCATTCTCCATATCGTTCACAGGAATTCCGTCAATCATCACAGCAATGTTTCTCTGATTAAATCCACGGATGGTAATTCGCGCATCTCCTGCGCCCCCTCCCTGTTGAGTAGCATATACTCCCGGAGTGCTGTTTAATAACATAGGTAAATCGGAAGAACCAAGTCTTTCTTGAATGTCTTTTGAATTAATATTACTATAAACTATTGGTGTTTTCCTGTCTTTTGCTACAGAGGCCGTGATTTGAATGGCTTGCATTGAAGCACTCTGATTTTCGAGCTTAAATACAACATCTAAAATAAGGTTTCTGTCTGCTTGAATTAAAATTGTATCTGATTCATACCCGTTCAAAGAAGCTACAATTTCATATTCACCCATCGGCACTTGCATGGCAAAATTTCCACTCTTATCCGTGTTTACCATATTGCCCCGGGTTTTCACCAACGCTTGGTCAAGGGTTTCTCCGCTTACAGCATCTACAACTTTCCCTTTTATTGTGCACTGCGCAAAAATGTCCCCCAAAAGAAACACGAAAAACAAAAAAACGAGATATTTCCTCATTTTACTTCATGAATCGACGCACAAAAGTTTGTCCGTCAACGGTTTTCATTTCGATTGAATAAATTCCACTATTTAACGACGTCAAATCAACTGAAATCATTTGAGTTTGATTGTTCTCTTGAGCATTCCAACGAATTGACATCCTTTGACCATTAGAATTTAAAACTTCAATTGATTTTACATCTAAAGATGTGTTTACAAACAATTGATTTTGCGCTGGATTAGGAAAAATTGTCATGCCACCAACATTTGAAATGCGCTTTGTATTCGACAAATTACAATTGCAATGATGCATTCCCAAAGAGTCAAACATATCTCTTGGATTAAGATTCCATTCTATTGTAGGATTGAAATAAAGTTTTGGATTTACTGCAACGTAAACTCCTTTTAACATGGTATCTAATCCTGTCAAAACTGTAGGTTTACGAATCAAAGTTTTGTCAACGCTATACCAAAGTCCTGTACCTGTATATGGCTCCTTATCGCTCCATCCCGGTACTGGTCGCTCTCCAATTTTACCAAAAATATCAACTAAATCGTACTTCGATGTGGTTGCGTTTAGTTTATCTAACGACAATGCATCGTCACCATTAAAACTCATTGAATATGAGGTATTATAGTCTTTACTCAAAAACAAATCTGCCTTGAGACGAAGCGACAAAACCACTGGAGTATCTTGCCCTGTTTGAGTGGTATCTCTGCGATCTAAAACCAATACAATCACATCTTTTGGTCCCAATGTTCCAGATAATTTGTCTGAATATTGAGCAGTCCAAGATGCTGAACCATTCTGCCAGCGTGTTACTCGGTATTGCGACAAATCTACTGTTTCGGTTGTTGGGTTGTAAATTTCCAAAGCTTTGTTGTTACGCGATCCTTCAACATATTCAGAAATAAAAAGTTCAGAACATACGGGAACATTTTGAGCCTTTGCATTTAAAAAAGATGCAATTGCAAAAACTGCAAGAAAAATTCTTTTTGTCATAATTAATTGCAAAAATCCTAAATTTTAACCTGATTCTCATCAGAAAGTTGCATTTTTTTCAAAACAATTACATTAATTTAATACAAAATCAACATTATTCTAACGAAATTTGCATCCAAACCACTGATAAAATGCGGAAATTACCATTTTTTACGCTCATTTTAATTTTTCTGACTTTGGCAATTTTTGGTTGCAATGCTTCAGCAAAATTGATTGAATATCAAAATATTGCCACAAAAAACCAACAAATCTATGCTGATTCAAACAGCTACTACTTTTTAAAGCCTTTTTCTGATTCTTTGAATTCAGTATTAAACGTTCAAATTGCTCATACAGATTCGAATCTCATGACTATAAGGGCAAATAAAAATACTCCAAAAAGCAAAATTGAGAAAATAGGAAATTTGGGAAGAATTGCTGCAGACTATCTGCTGAAAGAAGGCTCAAATTATGCACTCAATCATCTCGGATTTCCTTGTCATTTTGCCATCATCAATCACGGTGGTATCAGATCGAGTATTTCGAAAGGACCGATTACGCTGAAGTCTATGTTTGAAATCATGCCTTTTGAAAATGAAATGGTACTCATTGAACTCAGTGGTCGACAAATGGACAGCCTGCTGAATTACCTTGTATCCAAGAATATAGCCGCTGTTTCGGGCATCGAAATTCATGCTCTAAACAATACCTATGGCAAGGTGAATATTGCGGGATTGCCCTTCGATTCCAGACGCAACTACTGGGTTGTTGCCAATGATTTTATGCAAAAAGGCGGCGATTTTTTCACCATGTTAAAGTACCCCAAACAAGTCATTTTCACAGGTATCAAATTGCGCGATCTTCTAGAAAAAGGATTTAAAACCGAATTCTCTGAAACCAATAAAATCAATCCTCGTTTACAAACAAGAATCTATTTCAATGACTAACAGACGCAAATTCATTAAAAATTCACTTGTTTTTTTGGGAGGGACATTGGCTTTACGCAACAACAAGCTTTTTGGCCAATTATCACAGATAAAATCCAAAAAAAGATTATGTGTTTTGCATACAAATGATTTCCATAGCCATTTTGATGCATTTCCAGCGAATCACCCTATTTGGCCGTTACAAGGCGGTATTACACACCTAGGTGGACTGATTCAAGAAATCCGTAAAACAGAAGAAAATGTGCTTTTACTTGATTGTGGTGATGTTTTTCAAGGCACACCCTACTTCAACTTTTTTGAAGGCAAACCTGAGCTCCAATGGATGGCGAAAATGGGGTATCATGCCGGTACTTTGGGTAACCACGATTTTGACCTAGGTATTCAACATCTCGCAGACCTCAGAGAACACAACCCAATTCCACTGGTTAATTGCAATTACATTGTAGAAAACACACCCCTTCAAAACATTGTTAAAAAACATCTTGTGATCAACATAGGAGGTATCAAAATAGGAATTACCGGGGCGAGTATCAATCTTGAAGGATTATTAACAAACGATATGTATGATGGAATTGTTTACCAAGATCCTGTTCTACCGGTACAAAAAGAAGTTGATTTTTTGAGAAATCAAGAAAAATGTGATCTCGTATTTGTGATTTCGCACTTGGGATATGAATATCAAGATGAAAAAATTGATGACCTCAAATTGGCCAAGAAAACCCACGGCATTGATGCGATTATGGGCGGACATACACATACTTTCTTGGAAAAACCAACAATTTTAAAAAACATCAAAGGAAAAGAAGTTGTTGTGAATCAAGCCGGTTGGGCCGGATTACAACTCGGAAAGCTTGTTTTTGAAATTGACTAAGATGTCACAATTTAAGCGTAATTTTGCAGCTTGAATCACCCAAATTTAGAAGAAGAAGAAATCCAAAACGAAGAGTCTTGGTTCGAGCATTACGCATTTGATGTTGACAAAGGCCAAGAAGCCATGCGAATCGATAAATGGCTCATGCATAGAATTGCCAATGCTAGTCGTTCAAAAATCCAAGCAGGAATAGAGGCTGGAAGCGTTCTCGTAAATGATAAAATTGTTAAAAGCAATTATAAAGTAAAAGGGTTAGATAAAATTCGTGTGGTCATGTCGGAACCTCCTCGCGATACTGAAGTTTATCCAGAGAATATTCCCTTAAACGTTGTTCATGAAGATGATGATATCTTAATTATCAATAAAGTTGCGGGCATGGTGGTGCACCCAGGTTGCAATAATTACTCTGGAACTCTTGTAAATGCATTGGTGTACCATTTCGGTCAACTTCCGCAGGCAAATGAAAACCATAGACCAGGTTTGGTGCACAGAATTGATAAAGATACGACAGGATTATTGGTCATTGGTAAAAATGAATTGGCTTTGAGTTTTTTAGGCAAACAGTTTTTTGACCATAGTATTGATCGTAAATATTATGCATTGGTTTGGGGAGAACCAAAAGAAGATCAAGGCACCATTCGAGGTTATTTAAATCGAGATCCTGCAGATCGCAGAAAATCTAAACATTACACCGACCCCGAAATGGGAAAAGAGGCTATCACACATTATAAAGTGCTCGAAAAATTCTACTTTTTAACCCTGGTAGAATGTGTGTTAGAAACTGGCAGAACCCATCAAATTAGAGCACATTTTTCTGCCATGGGACATCCGTTATTTGCCGATGAAATGTACGGTGGCATGGAAATTAGAAAAGGAACATCCTTACCGAAATTCAAGAACTTTATCCAAAATTGCTTCAACATCATGCCACGTCAAGCGTTGCATGCCAAAGAACTTGGATTCATTCATCCCTCAACAAAAGAATATATCTTCTTCAATAGCGAATTGCCTGAAGATTTCAGTACCGTACTGGATAAACTAAGGGTTTATGTTAAAGCAAATCTTGCTGAATTAGACAGAGACTAAATAAAAAAAACCTCAGTGATTCTGAGGTTTTTTTATTTCAATTCCTGAATTTATTCGAATGTTAATTCTATTTCGTTGCTTCTCGGAACAGACTGGCAAGTAAGAACATATCCTTGTTCAATTTCTTTATCACTTAAACCTTCACGCTCTAGCATGTGCAAAGATCCTTTTGAAACTTTTGCTCTACATGTTGTGCAAACACCAACTGTACAGCTGTATGGAGGATCAATTCCTTGTTTCATTGCGGCATTCAATACCGTTGTATTTGAATCACATTGAATGGTGTGAGTTTTTCCATAAACTTTCATAGTTATATTGGCTAAACCACTAAATGAAGCATCTAAAGGAGATTCATCAGCCTTTGGCGCGGAGCTCGTTGGAGCAGAAAACCATTCAATTGAAATTTTATCATTCGGAACACCAATCATTGAAAGTCCGTTTTTCACAACTTCCATCATTGGACCTGGTCCGCATGTGAAATAATAATATTGATCATAGCTACCACCAATTTTTTGCTTCACAATGTTTTCAATCTTATCTGTTGTTAACACACCTTTTAATCCAAACCATGTAAATGGAGCCTGATCATAAGAATGTATCACTTTGAATCTGCCAGAAAAATCTTTTTCCATATCTGCCAAAGCTTGCTTGAAAATCACGGAATCTGGATTTCTGTTGGCATAGACCAAAGTAACCACGCTATTTGACTCTGTGTGCATCACTTGCTTCGCAATACCCATCAATGGTGTAATACCACTACCTCCGCCAAAAAGCACATATTGATTGGATTTTGTTGCATCTGACTCTACAACAAACTTACCCATTGGAGGCATCACTTGCAACGAATCACCTTCCTTTACTTGCTGATTGAAATAAGTACTCATTTTTCCGTTCTCAACCATTTTCACGGTCACTGCAGGATCCGCATCTACACCTGAGAATGTGCACAAGGAGTATGAACGACGTACTTTTTCACCGCCAATTTCAATTTCAAACGTTAAATATTGCCCCGCCTTGTAACTAAAAGTTTCTTTTAATTCTTGAGGGATATCAAAATAAAAAGTTGTTGCATCTGATGTTTCGCGAACCACTTTTTTTACTGTCAATGGAAAAAAACCTTCACTCATTATTGCTACAAAATTACATCGATTTTCTGATGTTTTAACAATCTTAATTGAGATTGATTTCAATGGTGGAATCTTTATTGCTACAAATTGCAACAATCTGAGAATTTTCCAATAAAAAAGACATGTGTATTTTTCTACATGAACTTTTAGAAGTTCATCACGAATTTGCACAGCGAATGCTTACCGATTTTTTCACCCCCGTTCCAGAATCCATTTGGGCTCCCATAAAAGGGAAAAACCAACTTGTTGGAGGAAAATTAAAAATACATTCCAATACTTTTCCAAAATTAAAAAAAACCCAAATTGCGTTAATCGGACTGAGCGAATCGGCCAATATGTTTCGCAAATATTTCTATGAACTAGCGTGGCGCTTCGGTGATATTGAAATTGCCGACTTAGGAAACATTGTTGAAACTACCGATGAAAAACAGCGTCAATTTGCACTTTCCGAAGCCGTTGGTGAGCTTTTAAACATCAATGTTATTGTTGTCATCATTGGTGGAAACATACATTCAACTTTTAGTCATTATAAAGCATACCGACAACAAGTTGAACCCATTGAAATTGTTAATGTTACGCCATCAATTGATTTCGAAGAAGGCACACCGCTCAGACAAATTTTAATTGATAAACCATCAAATTTATTCAACATAGATTTTGTAGGAACTCAAGCTTATTATATTTCCGAAAATACAGCTTCATTGCTTGAAAAAATGTATTTTGAAAACCATCGATTGGGAGAGGTGCGCAACGGAATTGAAGAAACAGAACCAATTTTAAGAAGTTCACATTTATTGATGTTCGATATGAACGCTTTGCGATTATCAGATGCTCCCGGAACAATCAACAAATCTCCGAATGGCTTATACGCTGAAGAAGCAGCAAGAATATCTCGATATGCAGGTGTGTCAAATAAATTGAGCTCGGCATTCTTCTACGGCTTAGATGATCAGAACCTAGATTCTACTTCACACCAACTGCTTGCTCAAATGGTTTGGTATTTTGTAGATGGCGTGATTGCTCGATATTATGATCACCCTGAAACCAACCATCCCGACTTTTTAATATTTCGAAACAAACTCAATAGTACGGGTCACGAAATTACGTTTTACAAAAGTCGAAAGAGTAACCGGTGGTGGATGGAAATCCCACACCCTTACGAAAACAAAACGTTCTTTATTGGGTGTTCTTATAAAGACTATGAATTGGTTTGCAATGGGGAAATGCCCGACAGGTGGTGGAGAGCCTATCAACGCTTAATGTAACGCTTCATTGTTATTGAACCTAATCATTGAACAACCCCGAAGCCATTCTTATGTTATTTTCATTGTTATCAAAAACGTATTATTTCTGATAAATTTTCCCTTGTACATAATTATAAGAACCAAAAAATCCAATTGCTCCAGTTGACCAATTGCTAATCATGATAACGGGCTCGCTAAAAAAACCACCCCCATTTTCATTATTTTGAGAGTTATAGAAATTGCGATAAGGCTCATCAACCGTAAAAAGAGTTCCAGAAATTTGATTCACTTCCCAGGGACCATTTAGGCCGAAACCACTGTTAAATTCTCTGTTTACATAGGTTCTGATGTCTCCCTTTTGATCACTTTTTAAAAAATCACTCTCACCTCGATTGATGATTTCAACAGAAAGTAATTGATTTGATTTATTGACCATCAAAGCTTCTAATTGACTATTTAAATAAAATTTCTTGTCTAAGTTCCCCTTGTAATAGTATTCCAACGTAAATGGATTTCGTTCATAAACAGTACCCGGCCCACCTGGCCCGCCAGGTCCACCCGGGCCAAATCCACTTGAATCCAAAATTGGAGCACCCACTTTGATAAAAGTTATGTCAAATTTCGACAAATCCACCTTCGGTGGAACTGTACTCAGTGCAGAAAAGTATTGTCCTTCGGCAGTTCTAACTTCTAATTTGTATTGATGATTTTCAACGATCTTAATTTCCGACTGTGTGGTTTTATAAATACCAAATGCATTTTGCAAAACCAATTCAGATGTATCGGTTTCAGTTAGATCAATCAATTGAACTTTCGCATTGAGTATGTACTCGTCATCTTGCTCCTCACCAAAATACGGTTTTGTATAACTTAACTCAGCAAAAATATCTTGACTTTCTGGACAAAGAAAACAATTTATAAATGGCTTCTTCACATATTTCGGGGGTTCAACATCTGTATCTTGTTCACAAGATGCCAAAAAAACCACAACAATACTCAGAAAAAAATGAAATCTAATTCTCATGATTATTTAAATTTAAAAGACCAGCTAATCGATGGAATAACCGGAAATAATGTTACTTTTTTTAATTTTTGAATGTTTTTACCTGTAATTGGATCATAACTCGGACTACCGTAATAAAAAAACGGATTTGCCTGGTTGTATGCATTATAAACACTTATCTCCCACGTTTGTGTACCCCTTTTTTTGGGTTTGCTTAATTTAATACTCAAGTCTAAACGATGATAGGCTTCCATTCTAAAATCATTTCGACTGCCGTAATCGATGTTATTGTTGATCCCTCCGGAGTTTGGATCCCATAAATATGGAATTCGCTGCAATTGATGTGAAGACGACGAAACACGACCTTGAGGCATAGTAATAGCGTTTCCTGTGCCGTATACCCAAGTTGCTGCAAAACTCAATGAATTGTCGATTTTATAAATTCCTACAATTGAGGCATCATGGCGTCTATCGTATTTCGCATAAAATGGTTTCCCACCGTTAAGTTCATCAAACTGCAAAGTTGTCCAACTCAACGTATACCCTATCCATCCACTAAATTTACCCATTTGTTTTTGAATGAATAGTTCCATTCCTTCAGAATTCCCTTTTCCTGATGTAACCATATTTTCCCAACTCTTTGCATCAGATGGAACATTCGGATCAAAATTGTCTTGTAAAAGGAAACTAGCACCATCTTTGTACTGAACAATGTTTGTCATGGATTTCTTATAATATTCTAAACTCACACTATACCCACCTTTTAAATCCTTCGCAACGCCGAAAGCAAATTGCTCTGAACTCATGGGTTTTAAATTCTCAGTGGCAGGAACCCACAAATCTGTTGGTAATCCAATTCCGGAATTACTTAACAAATGAATATACTGATTCATTTTCGCATAAGAACCCTTTATAGACAACGTTTTATCCCAACTAAAGGATGCCGAAAATCTAGGCTCCCAATTCAAAAAAGTAGACTTTTCAATTTGATATTGACTCAATCTAATACCCGGTAAAAACTTCCATTCATTCCATTTAATTTGATCTTCAAAATAAAATCCAGATTCCAACGATTGAATCACATCAACTGATTTATTCAACAACTCTTCATTCGAAGCTGTCACAACTATGGCACTGGGATTAAATTGATGATTGATTACGGATGCACCATATCGAACCAAATGATCTGGGTTCGGACGCCAATCAAAATCATATTTCAAACCAATATCATTGATGATACTCGCCATAGATAAACTAAATTTATCAGTTCCCCTCGTTTCTTCAGCATCGATGGATAAATCGTAATGGCTGTGGATTAACGACAAATTAGAAAAAAGTCGGTTATTAAATTGATGATTCCACCGACCTGTTAAAGTGCGATTACCCCAACCAAAAGAAAAATCACTCTTTGAAGTACCCTCATTTGTGCTTGCATAAAATTTATCACGTCCAAAATATCCACTCACAAAAATTTTGTCTTTTTCCGATAAGATATAATTGAATTTTGCATTCATATCATAGAAAAAATACCCTGCATTTCCGCCGGTTTGTGCATAAACAATAGGTTGAACCAAAAGATCAATATACGTTCTTCTACCCGATATCATAAATGAACTCTTACCCTTTTTGATAGGACCTTCGAACGTAAACCTGGAACTAATTAAACCGACTCCCATTTCACCTGTATATCGTTGATTGTTCCCTTCTTTCATGTTCAAATCTATCACACTCGACAATCGCCCACCATAGCGTGCTGGAAATCCGCCTTTCGTGAGTTCAACTGATCTTAAAGCATCTCCATTAAAAACAGAAAAGAAACCGAATAAATGAGAAGCATTGTAAACTGTGGCCTCATCTAATATTAACAGATTCTGGTCAGGGCCGCCTCCCCTCACATATATTCCACTTTGTCCCTCGCCACCTTTTTGTACCCCAGGCAACAATTGAATCACTTTCAACACATCTTTTTCACCAAATAATGCCGGTATCTCTTTAATTTGATTGACCGGAATGTCAATCTTCGACATTTCAACTTTATCGGCAAATGTTGTTTTTTTAGAAACCACATTTACTTCATCTATTTTTTCAATATCATTCGATTCAGGAATTACCGTAAGTCCAAAAGATTTAAATGTATCTGAATTGGCCAACCATTCCAAACTATCCAAATAAAACCCTGGAATTTTTACATATATTTTTTGAGGGACATTCGCCGGAATAGTCAGCGAATAAAAGCCATAGGTATTTGAGTATGTAGTGGCTTTATTAGGCCATGTACTAATTGTAGCTCCACCTAACATTTCACCGCTACTCGATTCTCGAATGTAGCCTGAAATACTCACTTTGTTTTGCGCTTTCGCTTCAAAACTTATGACCAAGAAAAACAGACAAATATAAATTTTCAGTGAATTGATCCTTCTCATTCTTACAAAAATAGTTTATTCGAAAGTCATTTAATACAAATGACACATCTGTGATACACAAAAATGACGTAAAATATTTGCAAAAAACGCAATTTTAAATAGCAACAGGTGCTTTTATTGCAGGATGAGGTTCGTATCCCTCAAGAACAAAATCAGCATAATCAAATGCAAAAAGATCCTTGATTTCAGGATTCAAATTCATTTGCGGAAATTCTTTGGGATTGCGAGACAATTGAAGATTGACTTGCTCAAGATGATTGGTGTAAATATGCGCATCACCAAAAGTATGAACAAAATCTCCCAACTGTAAGTTACACACCTGAGCAATCATCATGGTTAACAAAGCGTAACTCGCAATATTGAATGGCACTCCTAAAAACAAATCAGCGCTCCTTTGATATAGTTGGCAACTCAATTTTCCATTCGCAACATAAAACTGAAACATGGTGTGACAGGGCATTAACGCCATTTGATCAATTTCACCTACGTTCCATGCATTCACCAAAATTCTACGACTATCGGGGTTGTTTTTAATCAAATGTAATGCTTCCGAAATTTGGTCAATCACCTTTCCGTCTTTTGCCTCCCAAGATCTCCACTGTTTACCATAAACTGGTCCCAATTCCCCATTTTCATTTGCCCACTCATCCCAAATACTCACACCATGATCTTTCAAATATTGAATGTTTGTTTCGCCTTTCAAGAACCAAAGTAACTCATATACAATACTTTTCAAATGTACCTTTTTGGTTGTGATGAGGGGAAATCCTGCTGCGAGATCAAATCTCAATTGCCCACCGAAAACTGAAATTGTACCCGTACCCGTTCTATCTGTTTTGTGGGTGCCGTTTTTCAAAACATGTTTTAGGAATTCCTCGTATTGATTATTGATCATTGCAATACAAATATACCATAATTTTCAATGAAAGCATTTGACAGAAAAGTTTCTTCGAAAAATTAAACAAATGTCCCCAAAAAATACCTTATTTTTGCAGTTCGATTCTCGATAACTATGGCTGAACTAATTAAACTGCCCAAAATGAGCGACACAATGACCGAAGGTGTTATTGTTCGTTGGAGTGTAAAAGTGGGTGATACTGTAAAAAGTGGTGACATTTTAGCAGAAGTTGAAACTGATAAAGCAACGATGGACATGGAAGTCTATGCAAAGGGAACTGTGTTACAACTTCTTGTAGAAGAAGGTAATGCAATTCCAGTTGATGGCCCTATTGCAATTGTTGGAACACCAGGAGAAGACGTGCAAGCTTTACTTGCGAATGCATCTTCTGCTCCCGCAAGCACAGCAGTTACCCCTGTTCAAGAATCTGCACCTTCAATTACAACAGCTCCAGTTGCTGTTAGCGCGTCAACCCAAAACGACGAACGTTTGAAGGCAAGCCCTCTTGCTAAAAAAATTGCAGCCGAAAAAGGAATTGACCTAAACGCAATTGCGGGTTCAGGCGAAAATGGAAGAATCGTAAAAAAAGACCTAGAAAATGCTACGCCAAGCAGCCAATCTGCTTCTGTAAATACACCCAATAGCACAGTTCCTGCTGGTCAGGAGAGTTTCACAGAGGTGAATGTTTCTCAAATGAGAAAAACCATCGCTGCACGTTTGAGCGAAAGCAAATTTACAGCCCCACATTTCTACCTAACGGTTGAAATTAACATGGACAAAGCTGTTGCCGCTCGTGAACAAATGAATCAAATCAGCGATGTGAAAATTTCTATGAATGATTTGGTTGTTAAAGCTTGTGCCGTAGCATTAAAAAAACATCCAAATATTAACAGCAGCTGGTTAGGTACAAAAATCAGATACAACCACCACGTTCATATTGGTGTGGCTATGGCTGTTGAAGATGGATTGTTGGTTCCCGTTGTGAAATTTGCCGACCAAAAGGGTTTAAGTCAAATTAGTACTGAAATTAAAGCATTTGGCAAAAAAGCAAAAGAAAAGAAATTACAACCTCAAGATTGGGCTGGAAATACTTTCACCATCAGCAACCTTGGAATGTATGGCATTGATGAGTTCACTGCAATTGTAAATCCACCAGATGCTTGTATTCTCGCTGTAGGAACAGTGAAAGACAGTGTGGGTGTGATTAACGGTGAAATAAAACCTGTGAAAACAATGAAGGTTACCCTCAGCTGTGACCATAGGGTAGTTGACGGCACTATGGGTGCGGACTTCCTTAAAACAGTGAGAGAATATCTCGAGGAGCCAGTTAAATTACTTGTATAATTTTAAAAGGCTGCCTCTGGCGGCCTTTTTTATGCCATGAAAATAAAATTCAATCATATCCAAGATCTCAGCGATGCCCGATACGCCGCAGCTGTAATGGCCGAATGGATTGGCTTTGCTATTGACGGTTCATTTGCAATTGCACCTGAAAAAATTCAACAAATTATTGGTTGGTGCAGTGGCCCTAAAATGATCATTGAAGTTTACGGAGAACCCAATCCATTAAAAATAAAAAGTTGGTTTGATGTTCTTCCAATTGATGGAATTGAATGCGAACCTCAACATTATGAAACGTTGAGGGAAATATTCCACCAAACAGAGCTGCAATGGATTGTAAGAAACACAAATACTGTTTCAAATGCCTTCACCCACAGCCAAATTTGCGAAATTAACGAACATCATATCATCAATATTTTAGAACCAACCAATGCAATCGCAGAATGGATTTTGGCAAATCAGCCAACTGCAATCAGCCTCAACTGTAATCCTGAATTGGAATTGGGTAAAAAAGACTTCGATGCAATGAATGATTTTTTTGAAACACTAGAAATACTATAAAATAATGAAAAAAATTGTATTCTTATTAACAATCGCAGCATTTACTTTGGCTGCATGTGGTGGAAATGAATCTGCTTACACTGAGCAAGAAAAAACAAGCCAAGACAGTATTGATCAAGCAAAACAAGAAGATGACTTTGAAAGTTTGATGAATGATTCAACATCTAAAGATTCGGTTTCAACAAAACCGTCAAAACACGAGCCAGCAAAAGAAGGTTCAGCCGTAACAATCCCGGTAAAATGAAAATCGCTGTTGTTGGAGCAACCGGCCTAGTTGGTTCCAAAATGCTGGAAGTTCTTGAAGAACGTAATTTTCCTGTTACCGAACTCATTCCTGTTGCTTCGGAAAAGAGCGTTGGTAAAAAAATATCTTTCAAAGGTAAGGAATACAGCATTGTAAGCCTTCAAGACACAGTAGATGCCAAACCCCAAATCGCAATATTCAGTGCTGGGGGATCTACCTCAACCGAATGGGCGCCAAAATTCGCTGCCAACAATACCTTTGTCATTGACAATTCTAGCGCCTGGAGAATGGACCCTTCGGTTCCACTTGTGGTGCCTGAGGTGAATGCACACGCTATTTCTCGCAACCATTTGATCATTGCAAACCCAAATTGCTCTACCATTCAAATGGTGGTTGCCCTAAACCCTCTTCATCAAAAATATCAGCTCCAAAGAGTGGTTGTAAGCACCTATCAAAGTGTTACTGGAACCGGACAAAAAGCTGTGAAACAAATGATGGATGAAAGAGCAGGAAACCCGGTAGATGCCGTATATCCATATCAAATCGATATGAATGTTTTGCCTCACATCGATGTTTTCCTTGAAAATGGTTACACTAAAGAAGAGATGAAAATGATGTTGGAAACCAAAAAAATCATGGAATTGCCCGAATTGAAAATTACTGCAACAACCGTGAGAATTCCAACAATGGGCGGCCATAGCGAAAGCGTAAATGCGTCCTTCCAGAAAGAAATCAACTTGAACGATATTCGTACCCTTTTATCTGAGTCGGATAGCATTGTTTTACAAGATGATCCGCAAAAATTACTTTATCCAATGCCACTTACAGCGCACAACAAAGATGAGGTTTTTGTTGGTCGTTTGAGAATCGACGAATCTTACCCAAATACACTCAATATGTGGGTAGTTTCTGATAATTTAAGAAAAGGTGCCGCCACCAATGCAGTTCAAATTGCAGAATATTTACTAAAAAACGGATTTGTTTCGTAACAATATCCAGGTTTCTTTGTTTGTTAGTTAATTGGAAAACGAAATTCAACATATCGAACCCGATAACCGACCAAAGTTCCTGAAAGATGCCATCTATCAGGGAGAGTT
>CAZYBT010000016.1:0-33249 GCA_964645755.1 uncultured Rhizobium sp. | reverse complement strand
GATTTATGCCAACAGGATTACTCACAACATTCAATAAATTCCAAATCAAAGCATACAAAGATGTTAGCTGTACTCAGTCAGTCATTCCCAAAATCAAGCCAATGTTGGCATTTGATTTTAGCAAGCTGATGTACAAATTCCCTTTCAATCCGAGTACGCTTAAAATAAAAACTTCACACACTTACAACTTAACACAACCTACTGGTTTTACTGGTGTAAATCCTAAATTTGTCAATATCAAACCAAAACTCCTTTATGTAGAATTGGTTATTGACCCCGCTGCCGAACCTGTTTATATGTTCTCACTATCGGCAGGATTACCCGCAGCTGAAACACTCCTGAGCCTCAGCGAGAGAATTGAAATTTTTGAGGACATTGTTGGATACGAATCATCAACACATAGACCACACTATCTCCTGATTGAATGGGGCGAAAATCTGAATATGAAAGCCACTGTAAAGGAATACCAGATCATTTACGGTAGGTTTAACGACAAAGGCGAACCAACACGGGCAATTATTCAAACACAGTTTTTGGAAGTAATTTCTACTACAGCTATGTTGGCAGAACAAAGTCGTCAATCGCCCGATGTTTCACATCAAATTGAAATCAAAGAAGGTGACACCATCATGAGTTTGTGTGAAGAAATTTACGGAGATTCCAAATTCTACATTGAGGTTGCTAAAATTAATGGATTGAAATCAATTCGAAATTTAAAAATTGGTTCTCTCCTTTATTTCCCACCACTAAAATAATATTATATGTCATTGCTCATGCAAGATAACGAAACTGTAACTGTTGAATTTACAGTAAATGGTGCTGTTTCCAAATTGTCACCACATGTCTACGAAATAAAAGTTGAAAAAGAAATTAATAAAATTTGCAGGGCTACCATTAAAATTTTAGACGGAGATGTTGCTTTGCAAAAATTTGAATTAATTGAAAGTAATTCCGTGAATATTGGTGATCCAATTGTCATTAAAATTGGGGGCACACCTACTTCAGTTGCAGCGGTTTTTACTGGTATAATTTCGGGAATTGCTACAGAAATTTCCATGAACCGAAGCTTTGTAATCATTCATTGTGCCGACAAAGCAATTGGCATGACTAAAGGAAGAAATACCCAAATATTTCTCAAAAAGAAAGACGATGCCATTATGAAAGCACTCATTGGCAATTATTCCGGTGTTACAGCCACAACCGATGCATGTACCATTGAACATGAAAAATTGGTACAATATGGTGTAAGCGATTGGGACTTTTTAATCATGCGAGCAGAGGCCAATGGATTCTTAGTTTCAAATTTCGATAACAAAGTAAATGTAAAAAAGCCAGTGCTCACAAGCTCTGCGGCCTTTACATACTCCTATGGCTCTGATATAATAGCATTCGAAAGTCTTGCTTCAGGAGAGCCAGCCATTTCTAAAATGTCGGTTCAACATTGGGATTATGACACTACGAATGTAAAGGCTGGAGCGGCCGACACAACAGACATGCCTCCGCTTCCAACAATCACCACTGCAGATAAAATTAAAGCGATGGCCGCACCAAAAGAACCAATTGGTGTTTATACGGCTGGTATACACAAGGCTGATTCTCTTAAGGGCTTGGTAAATGGTAAAATTGTTCGCTCATTGCTCGCAAGTTTCACTGGATTTGTAACAGTACAGGGCGAGGCCACTGTTGAATTATGCGATATCATTGAAGTAAAAGGATTGGGGAAAATGAGTGGGAAGTTCTTTTGCTCTGGCATTACTCATGATTTTACGGATGGAATATTTACCACCACCATGCACTTTGGAATCAATGAAAAATCTCTGTGGGAGCAAATTCCTTCAATCAACAATGAATTCCTAGGAGGTAGTACCGGACCCGTTTCTGGTTTACACCTTGGAAAGGTAACAAAACTCGATGGCGATCCAAACACACAATTGAGAATTCAAGTGCTCCTACCAAACTTTGGAACCGATGCTTTGGTTTGGGCTCGATTGACTTTTCCTGACGCAGGAAAAAATAGGGGTATTTTCTTCGTGCCTGAAAAAGATGACGAAGTTGTGGTTTCTTTCCTAGATGGAGATCCTGCTCAGCCTGTGATATTGGGTACACTATACAATAAAACAAATACACCACCTGAAACTTGGAAAGCTGAAAATAATATCAGAAAAATTGTTTCTAAAAACAAGGTAACAATTGAATTCGACGATGAAAAGAAAAATCTTACGCTTGAAACTCCAGGTGGAAATTCAATTCTCCTCGACGATGAAAAAGGAATTACCATCAAAGACAAAAATGGCAATAGTATTGAATTAGGTTCTTCCGGAATTACAATCAAAAGTGCAAAGGATGCAACTGTTAAAGCTGGAAAAAATCTAACACTCCAAGCCGATGGTGGGCCCGTGAAAATTGCAGGGCTTGAAGTAAATGCTGAAGCAAAAACCGCTTTGAAACTTGCTGGAAAAGCAACAGCTGAAATTTCAGCATCCGGAATTCTTACAGTAAAAGGTGGAATTGTGAAAATTAACTAAGAATTTTATTAAAAATCACCTTATTTTCGCCTAAATTCACCACAAAATCATAAATTCGCAATATGCCTCCAGCAGCCAGAGTTACCGATTTACACGTTTGTCCGATGCAAACCATGGTAGGACCAGTTCCTGTTCCACACGTAGGCGGCCCTATTGTTGGCCCAGGTGCCGATACTGTGCTCATTGGTGGTTTACCTGCTGCAATTATGGGAGATACCTGTGTTTGTGTTGGTCCACCAGATAAAATCATGAAAGGTTCTGCAACTGTGCTTATCAAAGGTAAACCTGCCGCAAGAATGGGTGACACTTGTCAACACGGTGGCACCGTCATGAGTCTTTGTCCTACTGTATTAATTGGCGGATGAGTGCTTCTAAAAATAAAGATGAGTTTTTAGGAATTGGAATAAAATTCCCATTTCGAATCAATCCTTCTACAGGAAAAACAGCCCTTATCAATGGTCCTGAACTCATCGAACAAAACATTCATTTATTGCTATCTACTCGCCCCGGGGAGCGCATTTATCACCGAAATTTTGGAATTGATTTAACACCGCTTCTTTTTGAAATCCCAAACCAGGCCACCCTTAAAACCATTGAAGAAAATATCATCAGCGGATTAACCCAATTTCAGCCCATGATTATCACCGAATCAGTTGATTTTGAGATATTATCAGAAGAAGGAATGATAAAAATTCACATTCATTTCATGATTCGTTCCACAAATTCCCGTGGAAACTATGTTTATCCTTTCTATCTAAAAGAAGCTAATCAATATTAAAGTTGAAGTGGGATAGAAATCATAATCGAAATGTAGGCATTCGTTCACTTGTTGAGTCGGTCAATGAACTGGCTTCTCTTAGCAATACAACAACAAGAAATGATGTCTTCTCGGCAATCTTGCAGGTTTCAAGAAATATTCAATATTATGATGCCAACGCCAGAACGGATGGAAGTTTAAATAGATTCTTTGGCAGCAGCCTTCCACTGGTATTGGGACACATTATTGGAGAGTCAATTTCAAATAATATCAAAGATTTGAGGGACATTAGCTTGCAAATGAAAAAGCAATGGTTGAAGGGTAACGCCCCTCTTCGTCGGCATAAAGCAGAACTCACCAATTCTATTATTTGGCATTTACAGAGCCTTGAAATGCTGAAAAATGCCGCTTTTTCGGAACAGGCACTGATTGCTGATATCGTTCCATCATACAATGAAACGGCCAATTATTTCGAACATGTGGTGAATCGTTTACATTCCGCCGATTTAATCACACAATACAGAAAAATAAAATCGCTTCTCTATTCTACAATGTCTGTAGCTTATGTTTCTGAAGACTTTTTATTTGAAACTTGGAGTGATAAATACAACGACTTAGTGTCAGATATTGATCAGATTGAAATCAATTGGAAAATCACCCAAAATGAATGTTCATCTTTACTCAATCAATTTATTGACCAACAGAAAATTGATCCCCTTACATCGCTTTCTTTTGTACTTGGCGATATGTTACAGGAGGTATCTCACAAAAATTCAAATGATCTAAACAATTCAATTTCGAATTATTTTTTTAATGATGTGGCTAGGGTTGCCCCATTGGAAATCATTCCTGAATCGTTTTATGCAAAATATGAATGGAATCCGGATTCTGTCACTAAAACCCTGCTTGAAGGAACTAGCTTTAACGCTCAAAATAATACAGAACAAGAAATTTTTGTTACAAATCTCGATAATGTACCTCTGAATGATCAATTAATCGTTCAGCAAAAGAAGGTTCACTTTTCTCCATTTATTGAGAACTCGATTAACAAAAATCAAATTTTGTTGAATACAGAATACCCAAGTAAATTTAGATTGGAAAGACTTGCAACCGAGGAGAATCAAGTGTTTTCACCTTTTTACTTTCAAATAAAGAGTTCGCTTTTGGGTATTGAGGGCAATGTTGTTCGGTGGAAAGTAGGATTTACATTCCCGGAACTTCCTACCATTCAACATATTCTTACAATTTTTGAGAATCAACAGGATATCAAAAGAAGTTTTAACGACGATCCATATCAAACGATTTTAAAACATTGGTTGAAAGATGCACTTGGTATTGAATACTTTGGAATTGACGAGCCTGAAATTCCAATCACATTTGGTAAAAATCGTACAAATCTCGAAGTCAATTATACCGAAAATATTGGGTTTGAGTGTACATGGACCATGGTTTTAGACACTGATGATGCACGCCCCTTCGTTGATGATAAGGGATTTGTTCTCATCCGATTCAAAATATTGAATGATTATCAATACATCTATCATTTCTTATCGAAAGTTCAACCTAAAAATTGCAAAATTGAAACCAGTGTGATTGACTTACACAACGTAGAAATTTATAATGATTATGGTAAATTGGATACCAATACTCCTTTTAATATGTTCGGCAACAAACCCGAAATTGGTTCCAAATTTTATGTTGGTCACCCCCTTTTGTTTACCAACTCACTTACAAATTTAAAAATCAATTGGCAGTGGTTTGGCCTCACCGATTCATTAAAAGGACTTGTTGATCAGTATGATGGATATGATTTAATTGAAAAAAATCAAGATTTTCTTGCCACGGTATCTGTATTACAATCTGGAACTTGGTATCCTGAATCGGAAAAACAAGTCATTCCTTTATTCACAGATACAAGCGATTCAGATGAATCATATGCTCCTGTTTCCAATATACGTCGCATTAACGAAATAGATTTGCAAAGATTGGATTTACAGAAGTCACAGAAAACTTTCGAAACTTTAAAAGAACCAAACAAATCTAAATATGGGTATTTGTGTTTGGAATTATTTGGACCTACCGGAGCTTTTGGTCATAATAAATATAATGATTACCTGCAAAGAAAGCTGAGTACCACCAAGTCAAAAGAAAACCTGTTAGAGCCATATACCCCGCTTGCTGGCAATTTAACGTTAGAGGCAGTTCTCACAGAGGAAATCCCTCTGAATCAATTAAAAAATAGAATTGAGATTTTTGGTATCGATCATTATTTGTTGGATTTAGAACCAAATTCTTCAAATTTTCTAATGCCGAATGATGATTATAAATGTGCTATTTATTTGGCTATCGACAAGTTACAAGACGGAATGGCACATTTGTTTTTTAAATTACCTGAAAGTGCCAACGGAAATCTTGTAACAGGCTCAAAACAGTGGTTTCAATACAATAAAAAAAGTTGGAATGCCATACTACCAGATCAAATTGTGAAAGATGAAACTTTACATTTTGAAACATCGGGATTAATTTTATTGAATCAATTAAAATACAAGGAAAATAGCGAAGAGCCTTTTTGGTTAAAAGTTTGTTCAGCACAAGATGAATCGCTAACTAGGGTATCAGAAATTCAAACTCAAATCATGCATTTATTTGTAAATGACAGTCGCTCCTTACAAGAAAATGCAGAAATTGAAGGCATTGATGTGCCTGAAAACTTAAAAGGAACCATCAATGGCATTGCTCCGTTGGTATCAAAAAAGTTGCGCCCCTTGCCCAATCTAGGATTCAAATCAGGCTTACTTTCGTTTCAATTTAAAACTCAAAACCGTATTTCGGATTTGAAAGATTTGAGGCAATTTCTTTTGGTGAAATTTCCAAAAATACAGGATGCTTTAATCATCGCAAATAAAGATCAAGACGAATATGTGAAGGCTGGATTTGTAAGGGTGATTTTAATCCCTACATCAGAAAAAGAAACATTATTTGAAGGGAATTGGCCAAAATTTTCATCGAGAGAATTAAAAATTGTGCAAAATTTCCTTGAAGAAAACAGTCCCATGGGCTCCCATTATTTAATTGAGAATCCTGTTTTTGAAGAGCTCATTGTTAAATGCAATGTCGTTGTAAAAACAGGATTTGACAAGTCTGAAGCCAGAAGACTCATGAATCAAGCACTACTCACTGGATTTTTAAATATTACAGGAATAGCCGACACAGGGTTCAACTTTGGCCAATCCATTTATAGTTCTAAGTTATTGTCGATTATAAAGGTGCTTCCCTTTATCGAAAGCATCACCAATTTTGCATGCTATACTAAATATGACGGCAATTTAAAGTTGCCTGCAGAATTCAATAGTTTGAATTATCTGGTTGAGCCAACAGCAATCAATCACTTGCTCATTCCGAGTATCAATCATTTATTCGACATTCGTGAAACCAATAAACACAACTCTGATGGAATTGGTGTTTCAAACATGACTCTTGGAACCGACTTCTTGGTAGAAAAATTGAGATCTAAACAGCAAAAACTAGGCATTGGAAACTACAAAATAGGAATTAATTTACAAGTTGATAGCCCGGAAGAAAAGCAAAAAGAAGACATTGATCAAATTTTCATTTAATCAAATAATTCCCTTTTACTAATTTTTTTATATTCAGCTGAAATAAATTTTGCGGTTACTGTAAAAAATCGGACTTTTGTGTATAAATTTCGCAAATTATGGGTTCACGCAGAAGGTCAGAACTTAAAAACTATTTCATCAAAGGAAGGATTCCAAAAGAAGAAGACTTCCAAGATTTTATTGATTCTACATTGAATCATGTTGATGATGGATTGGTTGTAAACGAGGAAGACGGTCTCACGATTGAATCTAAACACACAGGTGCTCTCGTTACTTTCAAACAAAATTTCGATGATGCAGACGCTTTTTGGCGCATCGAACTCGACAATGAAGTAGATTCAGAGAGTTTTTTAAGATTTAAACACTCCCAAAACGAGAACGCCACTTTGTCCCTCAGTAAAGATGGAAAAGTAGGCGTAGGAGTAGACCAACCATTGCATACCTTAGATGTAAATGGCATCATTGGGTCGCATGGACGCATAGGTTATTATCAGTTCGGAGAAGTGCCTGCAGACGGGCAATGGCACAATGTTGTAGATAATTTGTCGAACTACGCAGCGTTTGAAGTCATTTCCTCGTGTGGTGAAAAAGGTGCTCATGCCATGACACACGCTATTTGTGTATGTACTTATGGAAAAAGCAAAGATGGTATCAACCAAACTCAAAATTATTTTGGAAGATCTAGAAACAGAATTGAATTTCGTTGGTTTGGAGATTATTTTAACTACGCATTGCAAGTAAGAACTCTGCGTCCGTTCTCTCGTGAAACAAATATTAAATTCAATGTTTCTTTGCTATGGGAATAAAAAGAAATACACAGGTTGAAGTAATTTTAACAGCAGAAGAAATTAACCTTGTTCTAGATGGTTTGGCTAATCTTCCCTACAAGCAGGTATACCACCTTATTAAAAAAATCCAACAACAAGTTGTTTCTCAGGATTCTCCCAACTCAAAAGAGCTAACTCATACAACCAATGAGTGATGATTTGGATAAATATGCCATTGAAACAGATCAAGTCATTGATCCCGATTTTGATCTGATTGCACTCAGAGAAAAAGGCATCAAACTCATCCAACAATACAGTGGAACTACATGGACTGATCATAATATCCATGATCCAGGGATCACAATTCTCGAACAAATCTGCCTTGCCCTTGCCGATATTACCTTCCAAACGCAACAGGTAATCGATGCATCATCAAATTCTTCGGCTTTTACAAACAGTCCTTATTTTGATGTTTCTCTCGCCCGAAATACAAATCCTCTCATTACTTTTAGAGATTTTACTGAGAAAATACTCGAATTCGACGGAATCTATAAAGTATATTATATCCCCTCAATTTCACACCCTTGTGTAAATGGAATATACGATATCATTGTTTTTTGCGACCAAGAAACAAACCGTAAAGATGCATTGGCTCATATTCAATCCATAAAAAATTCTTGGAGACCAATCTGTTCTAAATTTGAAACTGTTCATTTCCCTCCGCAAAAGAACATTGAAATTAATCTAACCATTGATGTTCTTGATTCAGAAAATTTGAACATTGTTTTTGACCGTTATATTCATGTTATTAGAGAATTTCTAAAAGGTAAAAATCAGGAAAATAACTTCTTTAAACAACATATTTTTGATGTTGCCACTTTCTCACAAAAAATATCCATTCAATTACAATCAGCTGATTTAATTGCGGCCATCAATCAGGTCGAGTTCACACAGAACATTATGGATATATCGATCAAAGATCCCAATCAAGATTTCGTATGGACACTTAATTTTGATACTCCTTATGAGTTGTTGTTGGATGAAAGTAGCAGCATTACCATCTTCCATAAAGGCAGTGTTGTTGGAGTATGGAAAGCGAATGAAACCAAAAGAAAACGTAGAAAGCACAAACTTCAAAATGATTCTGATGGCTATCTCAAACCGCAAATTGTGCCACCTCAAAATTTAACCGATTTTTATTCTTTGCAAAAAGGGATGCCAGAAATCTATGAACAGGAAAAAGAAATTTTTGGCAAACTAGACGCGAGTCATAGCTCACCTTTGCAACTAAAAGGTGTATTAACAACTTTCGATATTCTCATTTCGCAATTCATTGCACAATTAGAGAAAACTTTTCATATTCTTAATAAAAGAAGTACCAACTTGGGTGATTTATCGCAGCAAATGCTTAACATTATTCCTGGTATTGAATGGGTTTGGATCGATTTCAATGAGAGATTTGACGGTTTAAAACCTAAAGAAAAGCAATCGCGTTTTGTTGCATGGAAAAATTATTTGCAAAATCAAAAACAACAACTGCATGAATTAGTCAATACAAGCTCTAGGACAGAAACAGAAAATATTGAAAATCAAATTAAAACATATTTGTTTCTGCTGCAATTGATGGGTTTCGACCTAAATTTAATTTCTCCATATTTTGATCAGTTAACCAATTTTGAGAAGTCGGTTTGGCTTGAAGAAATTTTACACTATTGGTTGCACAATCGACTTTACCGATGCCACACCGAAGGTGAACCAATACATGCATTATCACAGAGTTCTGAACTTGGATTTAGGGGATTGTTTTCGAAATTACTGAATTTAAAATTCGATACATTTGTTTTTGCTCAAAGGATTCCCAAAATTGCACAATGGCTGAACAGAGATTCAGGCACTCCTATCAAAATACTTTCAAATTTTCCTGACTTCATGTATTGGGGAAGAAACCATACATCCTATAAATACAACGAAGAAAATGAGTTGGTGCTTATAGGGAATAAAGGAACTAAGATTGCAAATATTCAAGCCATGCTCAATGAATCGGAACTCACCGATTTAACTAAGAAAATTGCAGATTTGCATGATAATTCAGAAGGATTTTGCATCATCGAACACATTGCATATACCCCCAATGTTGATGAGGCAGTTTTTGGGGTCATTATTTCATTAGACAATGAAATTCTTTTGAAATTTGACCCTACCTACACCATATCGGATTTATATGAAATATTGAATTTCTTTGAAAAAAATATTTCATTCAAAGAATACAGTTTTGAAATCAAAAAAATAGGTGCAAAACAATTTGTGAATGTACTCAAAACCGAGAAACTTTATTCTCCTATAGAATATTATTACCCAAGCGCAGAGCAAGCTCTAGAAGGTCAAAAACGTTTAAATAAGATTTTAAAAGTTGAAAATCTTGAATTTCAGTTTTTCGACACCATGTTTTATAAGTTTCAAGATCAATTTGATCCTTACAGCTTTACAATGAGTATTTGCTTTCCTAATTGGTTTGAAAAATTCTCAAGCGCTGCTACCAAAGATTATATCCTAAATCTACTCGACAGTATCACACCAGCTCACGTCATCATCAAACCCCATTGGTTAAATCCAAGAGAATTTGCCACCCTATTGTCGCTGCATGAAGAATATGCCAAACAATCTAATTTCAGTCAAAATGCAAATGAAATAAGAGGTAAATTGCTAGAAATACTCATGAATTCTCATGAAATCAACGTTGAAAATTGATGCGTTCGATGTTATTATCGACGGCGTTGGAGAACAATGGTTGAAACAAAACCACCATTTCATTATTGAAGCAATTCAAAAAGCATTTGAACCATTCGAACATCGAAATTTTGATGAAAGGGTGATTGATGAAATTGAAATAATTTTACCTCCATCCAATTCTTTTGATGATTTTCTTAATTCACTCATTGCGCAATTGAGAAGTCAAATCGTTGATAAACATGTTCTTTCGGTATCAAATGGCACACAAACAAATGAAGCAAAAACAAATGTAACCACTTGGATTACAATCGAAACCCTTTTCACTCAACTTCAAAATCAAATAGGTTCAAATTCCAATTTGGCTAGCCAAACCCTTTTAGAGATTTCGAAAAATATCTTGGTTAACAACAATTTAATTTGGCGTTTGTTAGAAAAGCTCAATTTATCGGATGAAATTTTCCAAGCTTTTCAAAAATGGGCAAAATCTGAAAATATTAACGCAAACTTGATCCTCAATTGGATGCTTCAATTTTTGCAAAATAACAGAAAATACAATCAAGAAACAGTAGATTCAATTTTTCTAAAAACCATCTTTTTTTCTCAGTTTAAAAACAATTTCAATCTGGTTTCTTTTTCGAAAATCAATTCAGATTTTATCAGTCATATCCTAGAACTTCAGAATCCTGAACTAACTGAATATCTTTCCTATGAAAACTCAGTAGAATCAATTAACGCATTATTTTCTAATTACCTCAATGAATTTGACATCTTGAAAAATTCAATTGATGTTGGTTTTATTCACAAACTTTTCAAACTGAATAACGCCCATTTTATTCAGCAACAAGAACCACAAAAAAAAGAAGTTCTGCTGTATTTCAATGTATTAAAGATTGCAAATTCGCTCAAAATTTTGAATTATCAGCAGCTCGTTGCCGAGTTGAATTTTTATTATTTTAATGTTTCCAATCGCTCATTTGATATCGAACAAATCATTCAAATATTTCAAAAGTATATTCCAGCAAATCAAATTAAATCTTTAGATGCCCTTTTCGAAATGGTTTTTCAAGAAACCAAATTGATCAATTTTAATTTAAATATTGAATCCAATCTCACAGAATTATTTAAAAAAATTGACCTCTTTATTATCGATAATTTTTCATCTGATTCAAGAGAACGAATAGAAATTACAGAGCATATTCAACAACATCAATATCAAATTGACCACTCTGAAATCATTGATCGAACCATTCAATTAAACCTATTTAAAAGTTGGCCCCTTGAATTTGCCCATTTTATTCCCATTTGGAGCGCAGAAATTGCCGCATTTTTAAAATCTGGAGGGACAATGTCCCTCAAAATATCCGCATTTTCAGAAAATGTACGATATCAATTTATTTTAGAAGAATTGAACAAGATCTTTCAACTTGCCTTGAAAAACCAAGCTGAAAATCAAATAAAACTGGAAGATTTCATTCTTGGTTACGCTTCAATTTTAAACATACTGCTGATTAATCTTGTTGAAGTTGTATGGCAGGAAGATATTCATATAAAAGAATTTACACATGCCATAGATTTGGATGGGCTTTTTGGAGAGAATACAACAACGAATGTCCCTCAAAATGAAAAAATAAAGAATAAAAATTGGAAACAGGCATTAAAAAAATTACGAGAATCAAAATACGCTCATTTTTTAAATTCACGATTCTATGAAACTATTCAAAATTTCAGTGAAACTCAAATCTTACAATACCTTAAAGAAAAGTTTCATTCTGAATTTGCTGAAAATTTCATCATTACCCTCAAGCAAATTGCTACCATAGAGAACAGTTCGTACCAGTCAATATTCCAAGATCAATTCATTCAGTGGGTTTATGTGCACACAGAGTTGAAATCAACCAATTTGAATCAAACCGAATTTCTAACATTTAATCAATTTACGAATGAATTAAACAAAATCAATTTCGACAGTTACTTGCAGAACGCTAAAACAGAACTCATCAACAAATCTGTAAGTCTTGTAAAAGCACTAACACAATCAAATGAAATTGTGTATAATGATGAATTTTCTGCAGAAGAATTAACACTTTGGAATGGTTTAATTGAAAGAATCCAAGAGCAAGATAGCAATTTCATTAAACGCATCAATCAAATCCAATTTTTCACGGATCTATTTTCTTTCATTCAAAAAAACTGGATTTTATCATCAGGGCTAAAAGTTGACAGTACTTTTGATTTTTACCAACAGGTTCCAGAATTTTTAACTGCGTTCTTTAATCAAACCGACGACAATATATGGGCGGAATACAATGAAAAAAGCTACCGTGATTTTATTCAATTCACAAGTGAAAATCAGGTATTTAAATTGATATTGATTCAATATTTATCAAATCAAATTTCAAAATTTCAAGACAATAAAAATTTTATAAAATTCCTTAATGAAAATAATATAAACGTTGATAGATTCTTTGATTTAAAAATAGATGGTCAATCACTGAATACTGAGGCTATTTTTTATTTTTTAAATGTTATTCTCAATGAAAACAACTTCAATGTAATCAATCAAATTGATCAAGAAATATCCCAAATAGAATCTTCAAGTTCCATTATCAATTTCCAAATTCAAAATGTTTTAGAACTTATTCAAAAGAAAATCTCTCTTGCCGACACTGTAAATGTCCTAAGCATTGAAAAGGCCTTATTCACTTTTGTTAACAGCACACCACTCACAAGGTCAATTTTAGAATCAATTTCAATGCTGGAGAAACAACTGAAACAGTTCAAAAACAGAGAAATATCGGCATTTATTCAATTGGGAATGGAGATTGGATATTTCAATATCCTGAAACTTTTTATTCAAGACATTCAGTTGCTACTGCCTGTCGGAAAAATTGAATCATTGAAATATTGGTTCAATTTTGCAGACACGGAAGTTCAAGAATTAGAAAATCAATTCAAATTGATTGAAAATCAACTTCAAACGGAAATACACCAGCGAGTTGCAAAACTCTTAGGAGAATTTAAGAAACAAACAACAAACCAATACCCATTTTATCTGAATGATATTGCGGATCAATTTGTGTTTCATACCTGGTTCAATTTTGGCGAAACAATTACAATTGAACCAACTGAACTCAATCTCATTCTGAAAAATCATCTCAATATACTGGATTCTGAGAATGATAATTCTATCCAATCCACTACTTTGGATGAGCAAATTGACAAAGAAGGCGTTGAAACCAATTTAAACTCCGTTGATGCTAATGAAGAAAAAATTTTAGGGGAAATCGATGAAACTTCGGAAGTTGAAAACAAAGAAATTATAGATCAAAAACCGTTCTCTAGAATATTCACTGATTCTATAAATGAGGGAAGTTTCAATTCATCAACTATTTCTGAAACTCAATTCATCAACGAAATCATCGCGTTTATGAATCCCATTTTAGTCGTTTCAAATTTCATTGAAAGCCAAAATTTGATAATCACCGGAATTGAAAATACAAATTCAGCTGTAAATCAATCCTCCGAAAAAAACACAAAAGAGCCAACTACTCCAGAAATTCCAAAACAAAAAGCTGCCGAAAAAAATGAAAATCAGACCGCTGTTCAAGAGTGGATCAATCAATTAGAACTGCAAAATCAATCAGAGGCAATGAGTCTTGTTGACCTCCAATCGGTATTCAATCGGGTGAGAATACAATTCTTTAAGTTCATCAAACCCATTGCAGTTCAAAAGGATCTCCAAAATAAAAGCATATCAAAATTATATGAACTCATATCGGAACAAGAAAATTACTTTAACGATCTTACCAAAAGTCCTTTATATATTAAAACTCCAACGCATTTCAAACTTGTGCTGGAAGGATATATTCAAGAAATTTCAAATATCAATATTGAAGAAATATCATTAAAAAATCACATCATTTTTCTATCTGCATTTGAGCTTTTGATTTTAATTTTAAAAGATTCAATAAACGTTCAAAATCTCTATGACCCCGATATACAAAAGATTCATTCAAAACAGCAGAAAATAATTGAATTTTTTCAAAAACTGATTTCAACACAAAAAGATCAATTCATACCCATTTTAACGGATATCTACTTAACCAAGAATGAATTCGAAATTGCCAAGGAAACGAAAACAATAATTGATATATTTACTAAGAGCCATCATTCTGAACAATTAAATTCGATGCATCCCTTGAATGATCGTAATTTATGGTTTCAAACTGAAATTAAAATAGATACGTCCTCCATATTTAGCGATCAAGCCAATTGGAAATATTTATTTAGCAAAAATAAAGCACCTCTTTTCATTCAAAATCAAAATGAAAACCAATTGATTTCCGAAAATTTAAAGGATTCAGATAAACTATTTTTATTAATCAATCACCCTGATTATAAAAAATGGATGGTTGTAATGGGTCGAAACAATGCAGAAGGATTCTTGGATTTGTCTTCACAGATATCTCTGCAAACAATTATTGAAGCGCAAAATCAAAAGTTCAAAGGATTCAAACACATCCAATTTGATTCTTTTAAAATATTTGAAGCTTTCAAGCCTATTTTAACCTCGTCCGCCCTTTTAAGTTTGTATCAATTAACCAAATTTCAATTTTTACAAACCCAGACACCAATGACGACCATACAAATTGCACAACATTTGTACACCAGTTATTTGTCTGTAGAGAGTGAAAAGACACTCAATGAAATTGTACAAATTGTGCAAATTATCAAAGATAACTTACCATTCTCTGAAAGCGAGGTACAGCTATTCAATCAGATTGTAAATCAACAATTACCCCATCAAATATCACCACCGCAACCCAATTTACTTCAAACAGAAATTGAAAGTAAATCAAGTAAATTTCAAGCAGAAATTGCCACACTTGCCGCCCACACAATCAAATATCCCTCAATATCTGAAATTGAAATCATTCACCAATTTTCTCTCATTGCAAAGGAAATAAAATTACAAAATGATTCGATAAAAGCAGAAATATTGGTGCCAATTTCTACCAGAATTTGGAAAAATCTTCATGAATTCCGAAGAACGGGGGTACACAAAAAAGAAACTCAAAAATTCATTCAAAAAATTGTCCGAAATTGGCTTGAATTTAAAGAAATACATTGGACAATCATTCATGGATTTTCATCAGTTGAAAAATGGTTAAAAGAAACGGATGGATTGCTTTCAGAATTTGTTCAACTTAACAATCTAAAGAACATCCATCCTACTTGGAATTACATTAACCAAATCATTAATCAAAAGCCAATTTATCAACTCAATAAAAAATCAATTGCATTTGAAATCTCAAGTGGTCAGCAATTAATTGGTGAAAATGAGAAAACACAATCCATCAAATTGCTAGAAATTGAAGTCATCAAGGAATTGAAAAAGCTCAATCTAACTATTCAGGAGGATTTTGAAATCGTATCTAATAAAGCCATTGAAAATAAGCAAAACAAAGAAGAAGAAGCACTTATTATTCCTATAAAACCCAAAATTCCAAATATTTTAGATTGGGAGACATTGTCAAATTCCGATAAAAACATCGAACAATCGATATTGTCTATATTGCTCATTGAAGGACTTCAACTGAAAAACACAGTACAAATCAGCCAAACAAATCCACTTGGTCTGAATCAATTTTTATCGGGGAAAGCATTTTTTCGAATCATGGGACATAGTTCCATTCCAATGCAAATGATAGGACTCCTTTATGAGGGATATTTTGGTTATGCCATGGGAATGTTGGAAGAAAATTGGAACCAATTTATTGTCCCTCAAAATTCAAAAACACTTTTTGAAAAATTACGGACATTAAGAAGTTTATCAAGCCCTGACGAATCTCCTGCGAATTGGTTCGAGCACGTTCTTCAAAAAGCTGAAAACAATGCAGAATCCATTTTAAATGTTACAAATTTCAGGTTAATCATTGAAGAAATTTCTGAACTGATTTTTCAAAAATTAAAAGGTACATCCTTCTCCCAAAGTCCATCTTCATTGCAAAGAAAATGGATTTCACAATTGTTATTTTTCAAGATAATTCAATATAAAGACAGCGATTCAGAAATAGGAGGATATTTTTCATTATTGACAAGTGAACCAAATAGAATAGATTATTGGATTCATAAAATTTCTGATTATATCTTGTTCAACATTGAAGTTGAATACGATTTTTGGATTCAGTATATTTCACATTTGGGCAATCATTTATCGGAGTCTAATGTATTGACCATATTTCAATTAAGCGAAAGTTTAAAGATATTAAACAAAGAAAGCAAACTCACAATTGAAGACATTTATATCAGACTGCTTCAAAGATTACAAAATAGGGAATTTGAAGAAGCGATTTTGATGGATTTCATACCTGAAATGATTCCTCTTTTTTATGATAATCAATTGAGTAAAACCACTCAATTCCGGGAACTTTCGATGCTTTCAATGATTATGAATGAACGCAATAACATTGGACTTGTAGCTGAAGAATTGTTTATGGAAACGGTGGAAATAGACTCATTATTTGAGAAATTCAAGGATATTGAAAATGCAGAAATTGACACAGAATTATTGCGAGAGATCACTCTGATATTGGGTAAAAACACAGATATAACATCACGATGGATTTTGAATGAGATTGCGATGTCGGATGTTCAAAAATTGCAAAGAATTACAGCGAAAATTCAAGAATCTTATCAAACGAGTACTAAAATTCCAAATTTCTTTCAAACCCTTTTGAATCATCCCGAAGGTGCTGCTGCCATTCAGGAGATCATATTGCCAATAACAATCAATTTAAAGGAAAAACCAAAAAGCGATACCAAAATCAAGCGTGAAATTGAAAACGGAACCAGATTCTTAACGGGTCTTTGCGGATTAATGCTACTTGCACCATTTCTTTCAACATTATTCCGCAGAATGGGACTTTTGGAAAAAAATGAATTTATCAGTGAAATGGAACAACTGAAAGCATACAAAGTACTCATGACCATTCCCAAAATTGACGAAACCGAAACTTTTGAATTTCAAGACCTAATTCCTCGTATTATCACGGGCATTGCCCCAGAAGACACCATCAATTATGTGCCAGAACTCACCGATGAAGAAATCACTGAATTGACAAATTTTTTAAACGCAGTAATTTCTCAATGGCCGGTTATGGCGAATTCAACATTGAGAGGATTTATTGAATCTTTTCTTTTACGAGATGGTAAAGTATGGAAAGCAGGTAAAGTATGGAAAATTGAGGTTAATGGTCATGGGGCTGATATTATTTTACAAACCTTAACTTGGGGATTTGCAACCATGAAATTCCCATGGACCCCTTATATGATTGAAACAGATTGGAAGTCTCCTTAAGGATTCTGAGCAGGAATCTTCTCTTCAACTACATCCTTTTTCCATAAGTTTTTACCTCTCGACTTTTCTCTATCTTCCACCGAACCTTTCATGTCACCAAATTTGGCCTTTAATTTAGACCTTAACAAATATGCCTCTGAATAATTCGGACGCAATGCTATGGCATCTGTGAGTTCAACTACTGCCGTTGCACTGTCGCCAAGCGACATTAAGTTATTAGCCAAATAGAAATGATATTCCGGAATTGTATCTGCAATTTTCTCAATCTCCAAATAAATTTCATTTGCCTTGTCAAATCTTTCCATTCCATCGAAAGCCCTTGCCCTATTTAAAATTAAACCAATATTGTTGGGTTCTTTTTTAAGTCCTTTCTCTGCAAAAGATGCTGCCATTGCACTTTCATCGTTCATTAAGTAATACTCTGAATATACAGCCAACACTTGCGCGTGATCATTTGAATATACCCTAGCCAAATCTAAATTGATTTTTGCAGAATCCATTTTATCTAGGAACAGGTAATTTTTTGATTTTATCAAATAAGCTTCCCATCGATTGTTTATTCGGTGAATGAGTTTATTACAATCGAGAATACTTGCTCTATAATTCTCCATTTCAAAATAAGCACTGGCACGCGATAAAAGGACGATTTGATTTGTATCATTCACTTTTACACATTGATCTAAAAATCTCAATCCTTTATTAAAATCAAGTTTTCTCACATACAGCATTCCCAATTCAAGCCATGCATCATATTCGGTTTCTTTATCGGTTTGAGCCGACTTAAAGTCGTACTCTGCAGAACGATAATCAGATTGTAGAAAATATGACTTTCCACGATATAAATAAGCCTTACCGTACATGGGATCAACTTCAATTGCTTTTGAAAACAATTCGATAGCTTGGGTGAATATTTTTTGTTGGTATAAGATTATCCCTTTGTTAAAATATGCCTCTTTGCAGTTAGGATAATTTGTGATTAATTCATCGTATATCTTCATTGCTTCTTCGTTCTTACCTTTTTGATATAAAACTGATGCTATATCAAGCAACTTTTCTTGGCTTGCATTACCGCAAAATGCTATCGAAATTCCGATTATTAAGGTAAAAAAAAGCTGTTTTAAATTTTTCATGAATTTTTTTGTGGGATAATTGTGGATATCTATGTTTTATTCGAAAATTCTCTTAACTTCGCACGAATATGCAACAAATAAAGAATAAAATTCCATTTGGAAGGATAATTTTTATAAAAGGGTTGGTACTGTCTAGTATTTTATACTTCGGTGCGCACCCAGCATATGCACAAGAAAAACAAGACAAACCTGCAGAAATTAAAACCAAACTCGATGAGGGAAAGGCTAAAGCCGGGAAGTTTAAATCGTTCATCAAAGATTCAATTCCCACATATACCGATGAATTTGGTAATTACCTCAAAAGTTTTCTTGAATACCAAAATAGACTGGATTATTTGGATGGGGTGAATGCTCCTAAACTCAAAAGAAAACCGTCTAACAAGGCCCAAAGAATTGTTGATTTAGAAGCGCAAATAGCGAAGCCTCAAATGTCTGATAAAGAATGGACAGGTAAAGAACTAACACCTTACAATGAAGCAAAACGAAGGAAATCAATGTCCAAAGAAATCTATGGATTTCATGGTTTTTGGGAAGGAAATAAATTTGAAAAATACGACTTCAATGCGTTAACCCGTATTGGTTATATTGGGTATGATATCAACCCCAAAAGCGGTGGATACACAAGTATTCATAATTGGAGAAATACAAATCTACACAAAAGAGCAGCTCAGTATGACGTTGATGTTGACATTGTAGCTGGGCTAAGAGGCTCCAAAAACATCCATGATTTCTTGTTCCAGGCAGGAAGTGAAAAAGTTTGGAATGTTTTTGCTGACTCAATCATCCAATTACTGAACCAACAAAATGCTGACGGAATTGTAGTTGATTTTTACCAATTACTACCAGCCGACAACGCCAGATTCATTGAATTTTTACGTGTTATTCGCTACAGATTAAATGAAGCTTCTGCTCGTTTTGAATTATCTTTGGCATTACCTCCTGTAGATTATGATAAAGCCTATCATCTGAAAGAAGGTTATAATCTGATTGATAGATTTCTCATCTATGCTTTTGATTACAATAACTTCTCAGGTGACAATTGCGGACCAACTGCACCCTTGGTTTCTGCAAAAGCTGACCAAAATTCAATTGATAAAACGTTTAATAATTACATCTCACTGGGTATTAAACCAGATGCAATTGTGATTGTTTTGGGTATGTATGGACAACAGTGGGGGATGTTAAAAGCAGATCCGTACAACCAAAGTTCAAAATTTAACAAGAGTATTTCGCTTTTTGAATTTGAAGAAGATTATGGAGTTAGAATTAAACCAGTATTAGACAATACGGTGCTTCAAAACTATATCTCATTTTCAGATCAATCTGGAAATTGGTTCATTACGTGGGCCGAAAATATCATGTCGCTTTCACTCAAGTGTGACTACATCAACAATAAAGGCACAAAAGGAATTGGATTTTGGCAACTTGGAAACACGGTTAGTCAAGATTTAAACACGCAAAAATTCTGGCCATTGTTGTACAAAAAATTTGCACTCCCAGAAGCCAACATCCCTCAAAAAATATCAGAAGAATTTGGTGAAATTCCATCATCGAATATTGATTCTATTTTATCTGTCAACCAAGCCTTAATCATGTCAGCAGTTGATTTGGCAGAAAATCCGTTCTTGCCAGATAGCCCAGATAGGTCTCAACTAAGTAAAATAAAATCATATGGCTATCAGTATAAAGAAATCATTAAAGCCATAGGTATGTTCTTTACGATTTTATCAGTATGCGCAGTCATTGCTTTGGTCATTGCATTATTTGATGAAAAAGTAAGAATGTTGTTGTTTTATGACCAAGCGTTTTTATTTCTTATTCCCGGAATCATGCTCATCATTACCGTTACTATGAGATTGCTTGGCATCATTTGGAACTCAGAAATGGAATTTATTATCGGAGGATTGGTTGGAATTGCTTGTCACTATTTCATCCAAACCTACTTGAACAAAAGGTCACAGATCAATGATGAAACCCCTTAAGACAATCGTTTTAACCATTGTAATCATCTATTCAGTTACAGGGTGCTCACGTAAAAATTTCTCCCAAGATTTTGTAAATCGATTCATTACCGATACCAATTGGTTATATCAAATGAGTTACAGTCCGTCTTGTAATTTTACGCTGCAATATGGACAACGAGAAATCAAATTTGATAATCTAGGTGGCTCATATTTAATCAAAAGAAACAGAGTGGTTGATGAATATATTTTCACACCCTTAACCAGAGGTCAACTCACCTATTACTCCAAAGATTTGGTAAAGGTACGATTTTCCGATTCCGCAAACTGCGAACTCACTTTTGTAAGAAATATCAAAAAAGATGAGTATTATCTCACTCCTGATTCCATAATTTCCGATCGTTTTGTGATCAATTACATGAATAGAACTTGTATCAGTGATTCTAAAAAACCTGAAATTATATTAAAAGTTCAAGGAATAGAAATTACAGAAGTTAAAACCAACAGAAACATCCAAACCGGTGTTTCACCCACGAAACGAAACAGTGATTAACTGAGTGTGAACTTCAGCACGGAGTTTAAATGGTTTTCAATATGCTGTTCATAATCGGCCTTGGTAATTTTCACCCCCTTTTTTTGCTCGAGTTTGTTTAACCAATCGCAAAATAATTCCGTTTTTGCAAAAACCTCCCTTGGATTTCGATAGTCAAGCGATTTCTCAAAAACCTCGATCATATTTCCTAAAGTAGATACCTTGGGGGATACAGCAGCACGCAAACAATTCATGGTAGAAGTTTCAAACGATGTTAAATATTTGCTATGTACTTTTCTCAAATTCAACACCCTTAAAGCCCAAAATTTGACAGATAATGGTAGTTGCGAAAAGTCTCTCATGGCAATATCCTTCAAACGCTCTTCACTCGAAAATCGATTCGCAGGAATAAATTGACGCCACATTTTAATCTTCTTTTCAATGGTGTTGTTTTCAAAAACAGGCAACAAATAAGGTTTGATGAGTTGTGGTAAAATTGTATCCAACAGTTCCATCGCAAACTGAGAATCGTCGGCATCTGCATCAGAATTATAGATTAATTTCGAAATAATTTGCATTTCTTTCGGACTATATTGCCATGCCAACAATGTAAATAATTGATTGATTAATAATTTTCGAGTTTGTATTAAACTCAAATACAAATAATATTCTGTAATTGTTCTTCCTTGTATATCATCTATTGTAATATCAACCCAAACCAAAGATTCACCCAAATTCATGAGCATTACATTATGTTTGGTTTCAAGCGCCTCATTTACCACATTGTCATTTGATTGGTGCTTCGATAATACTTCAGATTTAAGCAAAACAGGCGCTGCTAAACCCATTTCTAAGATCGACTCATAGTCTAATTGCGTTGAATCAATTCTGTTCACAGCATTTATTTGACTCGTTAAAGATGTTAACCAAAGGTTTTTGATTACGTCCTTTGACGAAAGAAATTGGTTTGTCTCTGGCTCAACTTTATCCAATTGAGCGCTTTGATTAGCGAGTTCTACTTTCTGTGATGCGTCTTGGAGGAAATTTGCCAATCGCTTTTGATACAATGATGCGGCTTGTTTTACAATGAACATCCAAAACACCACAATCACAGCCACAGAAACAACCACTTTAATCACAAAATCAATCTTCACTGCTTCATTATCTGAAACGCCTCTCGCCACGAACAATAAATATGCCCCCCCTATCACAGTTGCTATTTGGCCAACCATGCCTTCTAAAGCCGTTTGAAGTCCAACTTTTTCCTCCGGCTTTGCCACTTGTAATATTATTCTGTTTGATGGAACATCAACCGTTCTCCTAAAAACCCTTTCAAACCATTTAATACTCAAAACAAAGAAGAAAAGTGTTGCCTCCGTTGTACCAAAAATATAAAACAACAAAACTGTAATCAATGTGGGCAGAAACAAAATGATTGAAAACAATTTTAACGACTTTTGAGTGCCCAATGATTTTATCAAACTTGCGGACAGGAGTGACCCAATTAACTCCCCCGATTTTACCAATGCAAAAAACACAGAAACAATTTCAGAAGATTTCCAACCTTTTAGTTTTGCAATTGATTTAACCGAAATGAGATAAGTGTAATCTACCCAATATAGCAGAATCACCGATATGGACGTAGAAATGATGATCAGCCTAAAAAACGGCATTTGCCAAAGCGACTGAATGCTAATTTTATTTGAGAGTGAGTATGTAGATTGGCTGCCCTTCGAACGTATGTATCCCAATACACTCAAAAAGAGTAATGGAATAATCGAAATTCCCGCAACTACAAACAATTCTGATGCACCAAAGAGTTCAATCAACGTTGGTGCTGTTAAAAATGCAAAAATCGCGGCAATTGTTTCACCTGCTCCTAATTTCGCCAGCCATTTCTTACCTGTTTGTATTCCAAGTATTTGAAAACAACTTGTTGAAATATTCAATGTAAAAATATTTCCAAACGGTATAATGAACGTAAATCCCAATACCGCTACAATTTTTTTATCGACAAAAAATGTGCTTCCAGAATTCAGGATGTATAAAAGCAACATCAAAAAGCAAAATGAGAAAATTGTAAATCTTTGTGCAAAGACTGCCCCATTGTCGCGCTGTACCTTTTGAAATAACTTTAACAACAATATCCCTCCAAGACCAGAACTCAGATATGCAAAAGGCAACTGATTTATAGGTAAGCTTTTCAGCATCACACCATAAGCTGCAACAAAAAAATATGCACTTGCCAATCCCGTAAAAAACGACTGTAATATTAACCGCTGCAACAACCAACGCTTCTGAGGATCCAGATCACCAAATACAAAGTTATTGATTGAGAATTCGCGCATTAAAAATAAAAATTCATTGTACCATGAAAATTTCTACCTGGTTGAGGGACAAAAGAACTTTGAGATCCAGTTGCGGTTCTAATACCAGGAGAAATATATTGCTGGTCTAATAGATTGTTCACTTTAAATTGAAAAGTAATGTACTTAGAAATATTCACGTTCAATACAGAATGAATTAATAAGAACGAAGGAATTGTACCTACCAAATTCTTTGGCAATGTTGTTCCTGGACCTGTGTATTTTTCACCTACATAATTTGCCAATAATTGAAGATGCACCTTTTGTTTGAACAAATAAATTCCAAATCCTGCGTTAAACGAAAATAATGCAATGTCGGCAGTTCGAAGCAATGAGTCTTTCCCATTTCGAAGCGGAATCGTATCAAAAATCTGTGAATTATTTGCGGTTGCATTACAAAAAAAGTCCATCTTGTTGTTCAAATGATATTTTATTGACAATTGAGCCCCCAAAACACTACCAACTCCCGGTGAATTGGTATACTGATCTTTACTACTTATTGTTTTACGAATTACAAGTATGTTGGTATACTCAGATTTGTATGCGCTCAAATCCACATTTAATTTATTGTTAAAAAATGACTTACTCGCAGAAAACTCATAATTAATCGCTTCTTCTGGATGCAAATCTGTAGGCAATTCCCTAGTTACCGAAGTAGAAAATTTCGTAAAACTTGGGAATGCAAAAATTGCCTCTGAGTAAACTAGTTTAAAAACCCATGAGCCCGGATAATAAACCGCCGAGATTCTCGGATTGAACTTACTGTAACCTGCGTCAGAATTTTCTGATACTACGTTTTTATCCCAACGACCACCGAACGAAAAATTAAATTTCTTTGCTGGATTCTGATAACTCAACTGAGAAAAAGTAGCCAAATCAAATACTGCCAAATTATTACCTCCTTTTGCGGAAGGTACCGTTCCAAATAATATCGCGTTATCTGATTCTGAGGTTGTCAAATAATTAGATTGAAAAACACCATTTCGAATTTCCAAACCTAACAAGAAATCCCATTTCTCATTGATGATGTATTGGGTTCTGAACTCATCTCTAAATTGTTTACACTGCTCAAAATACGCTGTTCTCTTCCAAAACGGTAATTTATTGATGAGTAAACTATCAAAGTTTAATGATCTTTGAGCGTACCCGTTGAACGTAGTCAATCTTGAATTTTGACCAAAATCTGATATTCGGAAATATGCTGCGTTGTAGAAGAACCATTTGTCGCCCAATCTTTTTGTATACCTCGAAGAAATAAATTGCTGTCGTACTTGCCAATTGGTAAAATTTGAGTTCACTGAGAAATATTTATCGATGTAGTCCGGACCAGCTCCCTCATTCCTATCCGTTAATTGAGCTTGTAAAATCAAATCGCCCAATGTAACCTTAAGCATAAGATATTGCCCAATTGAAGGATCTTTGAATTTACGAGGATCATCTCCTTTTCCAGTAGAACCAGGCAATCGAGGTATTTTATTATATTCCGATTGATCCAGATTCGACGCTTTGTCTATTGCCGCTTGAGTTGGAATTAATAAAGTTGAATCCGGTGTGTAAGTAAACAAAGTATTGGTTGGATCATAGCGCTTTATTAACGAATCTATATATCTCTTATTTTTCTGTGTTCTGATTTTAGAAAGAGATTTTTTATACCAATCTTTACCGAAATCATCCTCTGTCCATTTACCATCCCAGTTTGAATATTGACTTAAATTATTTTCATCAGAACTAAAATATTTCCCTACCGCTTGTATGGTGATTCCGTTTTTTAATTTCACGGCACCTGTCATTTCCAATAACTTGGTATTAAAACTACCTGCATTTATTTGTCCCGACAAATATTTTTCTGTTTTGGCTTCTTCTTGACTAATGTCTTCTGTTACCTCTTTTTTAAATAAATCAGTTGGATCTTTTGTAATAATATTGATTACCCCACAAAAAGCATTCGCCCCGTAAAGTGATGACGCAGGACCATAGATAATCTCCACTCGCTTCACCGATTGAATTGGCAATTGTTTGCCCATAAAGGCAAACTGAGTATACATTTCATTGTCTTCAACACCGTCTACCAAAATCATCGTTTTATCCGTATTATTGGCCGAACGATACCCTCTTTGGTAAAAAGTAGTTCCAATTAATCCATTGGTTCTCGATACATCAAAACCCGGTATATCATTTAATAAATTCTCCAGACTTTGGTATCCCCTATTTAAAATTTCTTCAGCTGTAATTACATGAATGGTTGCAGGAGCAAGTTCAAGTTTCTCCGCTTTTTTTGAAACCGAGGTAATGGTGTTAGAAGCTAATTGCGTTTTTACAAAATAAAATTGATTCTTGTAGCGATCTGGATCATCTACTGCAGGTTCATAATTGTCTCTCAAGACCAAAATATTCTGAATCACTTCCCTCGCTCTGTAAACTGAATCAATGGCTAAAAATACTTTAGCTTTGAAAGAAAGTGCCACTATTTTCTCTTCTCTGTTATACCCTTCAATCTTTAAACAATGCTCAATTGTGTCTAAACAATTCCAAAATCTACCTTCATCATATGATTCCTTTACATATTTCAAACCAGCAGCGCAAAGATTTTGAGCACTGGAGGTTTGAACATTCAAAACGAATAGTAATATTGTCAGTATTTTACGCATTTTCGGCATTTTTAACATTGTTATATTTTACTTTTTTACTGCTGAAAATAATTTTTCTAACGAGAATATATTGAATTTCACAGTTTTATCTTCACTACAAGTTAACAATCCCTCGATACCATTTTCTGAAATCCAATTCGAACCGTATATCCAAGAATCATGTGCGTATATTTTCACTATGTTCGTCATACTCGTCAAATCCTCTAACTTAAATAATTTAATTTGATGATCGTAACTAGTTGTAATAATGATCGTTGACTTGTTTAAATTTTCTACTACTTGAATTCCAGATATTTGTGAGTTGTGAATTTTATTATGGTATTCAATTTTATGCTGCTTGTTCACAATGCACAAATCGCCTCTCCTGCTTCCTAAAATAATTAAATCGTTTCTTACACCATTTGAATTTTTTGAATTTTTAGGGACAGTAACACTGTGATCAAATGAAATCGATGTAATGGTGAATTCTGTTTTGAGGGAAACGGTTTGCACTAAATTCGCACTTGAAAGATTTGCAGGGACATCATATGATTCAAGCACATTATTCTTGGCCAGATAAAGTGTATTTCCTGAAAAGTAAAAGGCTGACACACCTTTGATAATTTTACCAACAGAACTCATTGTTACTTCGGTAAATGTACCATTTGATAATATGTAAACATTGGAACCATGTGCCACCATTTTACTTAAACCTTTCACAACTATATTCTCTCTTACGCGTCTTTCAAGCACAGGTACATCACCACTTAGTTTGTATAAATCTAAACGACCATTACTGAATAATACATAGAAACCAGAACCGTTTGAATTTGAAGCAATCGACAATACATTATCGGGTCCAAGTTTGGTAGATTTCATGTTTTTAAATTGTCCATTGTCGATTTGAGAGCAAACCAAAACATTTTTTTCATCTACAGAAACAACTCTTTTTGCAGCACTCAAATAATCAAAGTGTTTGACTGCACCCAAATGTGTTGTCATGGTATTGTTGTATGCAATGGATTTATTCCAATTCGACCAAAGAGCCACAATTAATGAACTATTTTTGATATGTAAACTATCTGATTCTTTGGCCTTTTCATAGGCATCAATCGCCGCTTGTTTGCTTCTATCGTAATTCTTCTGAACAAAATTATTAATGGCTGACAATGCCAACGCTTCGATATCTGCAACCTTTCTGAGATTATTAGCTTCAATTGTTTTCTGTTCGGCTTTGAATTTTTCAGACTCGGCACGTTTTTTCTCCATTGTTGCAGTATCGGCACTTCTTCTCGCGCTAATTGCGCTTAATTGAGCTTCTCTGGCACTTCGTTGGGCATCCAATGCACTTCGCTGTGCTTCGATTTCTTTGAGTCTCGCGTATTCAGCTTTGCTTCTTGCATCAGACTCAGCTGCTCTCGCGGTTTTCTCAGCCGCCTTTGCTTTAATTGCCAAATCTTTTGCTTTATCTCTTTCAAATGCAGCAATTTTTTGCGCTGCGGCGGCCTTGTCTTTTTCGTTGTATGCCCAAAACGCCAAACCAACTGCTACCAAAGCAACAGCCGAAATACTCAAAGCAAATACCCTTGCTCTCTTTAATCTTGCCTTTTGTTGATATTCTTTAAATTGATCTTCACGCAATTGTTGATCGATTGAATAATCTAGAAACAACATGGTTCTGCTGAAACTATCATTAATTCTTCCTGCCCACAATTCATTGGGATTATTTTCGCTTTTCCATTTTATGGCTAAAGACAATTCAGGATCTCGCCATAACCCACCTTTTCTTTGTTCATATTGATCAGCTGCCTCACACAACCTTAAATACATTTGAATGGATTCACTTTCTTCCTCAACCCAATGAACCAAACGCTTCCAAACCCGCATCAAACTCTCATGAGAAATATCCAATATGCTTTGCTCCGTTAATTCATATTGATGGGGGGGCATTAAAAATGCCCTACTTTCTGTTCTAAATAAAGTAGAAACCAAAACAATATCTTCAAACGATGCATGCGTAAGTTTCATTACCTCCGAAATTTTCGTTGGACGTCTAATGCCTCTATTATCAGATCCTCTGTCTGTTAAGGTTTTGAAAATTGACTTACACAACAATTCGTAATGCTGATTTTCAGTTTTAGGCAATTCTACAAACGCCTCTTCTGCATGCAATGAAAGTGCTTCCTTCATTGTTCCAATGGCCTCGTAATGATCTATATCTATTGGTCCAGTTTTATCACTATTTTTCTCCCAATAGTCCCATATTCGCATCAAAGCGTGCTGTAAAATTGGCAATTGATCTGGGTTATCTCCTACATCATTGAGTAATCGGTTTACCAACCCCGGCGTTATTTCACCATTTCCAACAGCAATCGGTCCTTCAATTGCCTCGCGGGTTTGATCTCTCGTCATTCTTGGTACCAAATAATGTCCATCATTGATGGCTTCTGGTAAACCTTTGAAACTGGTACAATCTCCCAAGAAGTCAGATCGCATTGTAAACACAATGTAGATTGGGAAATCTGTTTGCTCTGCCGTTTTTAACAACAAATTGATGAATGCTGTTGAATCTCTGAAGCCATCCTTTGCATTTTTTTCGAATTCTGAAAATCTAAAGATTTCTTCAAATTGATCAATGAGAACAAGTAAATGTTCTCTTTTGTCGGTAATATTTTGTTTGTAATATTCTATTAATCCTTGATTACTCCGTCTTAAAGTTGTCTCAATTAAATCAGAGTACTCAATGGATTCAACACCAATTTTATCTAAGATACCAGTGCCACTATGATTGAGTGCCTTGGCCATGTTGCCAATTGGATTAGTACCCGGCCTAAATGTAACAGTGCGCCAATGCGACCCCGCTCCAGCCATGAATCCACCATATAAAGACGGTAATAAGCCTGATTTTACCAAAGATGATTTTCCACTGCCCGATGTTCCAATTACACCCAGAAATCGATTCTTTCGCAGTTTTCTAATTAAATCATCGACTTGCTTTTCACGTCCAAAAAACAAGATGTTTTCATCTTCTTCAAACGACCGCAATCCAGGAAAAGGATTCGATATTTTGAACTCATCGATGATTATTTTATCCAGTTGCTGATCCATCCTTTTATTCCTTCTGTGTCTATATGATCGATACAATTGAATACAATTGCATCTTTCGACGTAATTTCAAATTTTCTTTCATTTCTCGGCAATCCCAACAAAATGGCTTTTGCAGGTTTTGGTTTTTTTCTGCCATATGCTGGAATTCTTAACAAATCTCTCAATCTCGACTGTAACCACAATTCAGAACCATTGCCGAAATATAATACAACTGCATCACAATGCTTGAGATTTTCAATATGCTTATTCCTGATTTCTGTTTCATCAGTGCCATCAACTGAAGTAACAACATCACAACCCAACATTTTCAATTGACTCATGACAGGTTGCACCAAAGCTTGATCGAATATATCATAAATGAGGTATATGACTGCCTTTCCAAACATCATATTCCCCTCTGTTAATCGCTGCTCTTTCTCAATTTTAATCCGTTTAATGGTGTCGTCAACTACCGACTTGCAAATTTCCAAATCGCCAACTACAACCTCTGCATTTCCAATTCCCTTCATCGACGAACGAATATCTTCAATCAATATTTTTTGACGCTCATCACTAGCCACAACGTTTTCAGGTATCCATATAATTCTACGTCCACCTGTTTTTGACATAATTTCATCGGCAACATCATTTTGGATTTCATTCATCGATCGATTAGAACCCTCAGGTACAATACCAAAGTCAGAACCTAAAATATGTATAGACAATGCTGCTTGATTGATGTTTTGCATCGCCTCCGCATAAACAACAGGCATCTGTGCTGTCAACGGCTTTTTTGGTAAAACGTTATGCCCATTGTCTATCAATTCTCGTTTCAGAACATCCCGATAAACCAATGAATCATTGCTTGTTTCAGCCAAATAAATTGTTAAACCATTCCCCGTAGTTGCTGCACCTTCACCACCTAATTGTCCCGATAATTTTAAAAATTCCGAAATGTCATTTGCCAAATCATCTAACTTTCCCCAATATTGTTTCTCCGTTTGGTTTAATAAACTTGGAGAAAACTCTTTAACATTACCAGATTCAACGTCCCTCTCAAAAAAACAATATTCTAAATTTTGCTGTATTAAACTAGGATGTAAATCCTGCTTAACCCCATTTTTTAATACTTTAAAGACATATGGTAAGCTGCTCACCTGAATCACTTTACCTTCGTTCCGCTGCAAACAAAACTGTTCTAGTTCTGAAATTCCACCTTCTCCACGAATATACCATTTCGATAAAATTGGAATAATTAGAGCGTATTTGGAAGCATCAGCATCTGGTTTTTCAATAATGTTACCTATTGATTCAGTTTCATCTACATGAATCATAGGCTTCCTGCCAATTAACTGTGTGAGCCTAATTTCGAGCGACTTCCTTAACTCAGTGACCCATCCCTCCTCTCCGTTGGGGAAATTTTGATTATCTAACGGTGAAAAAGAAATTAATATGTCGTATTCAAATTGCACTTTAATAATTATTTGGAAGGATGTCAAATGTAATAAATATCCCTAAGAAATGAATAAAAAATATGGTATTTTTTGTAAACTGAAACTACAAACAAAAAGCCCCAATTATCTTGGAGCTTTCACACTATTTTTATGTGGAGGATAACGGAGTCGAACCGATGACCTCTTGCATGCCATGCAAGCGCTCTAGCCAGCTGAGCTAATCCCCCATTTTGCAATACAAAGATACATTATTTTGTATCAAAACACTTTTTATTTCAAGCATTATTGTATTTCCTTTGCATCATGTTAAATACCATTCTCCTTGTAGTTGGAATTATTTTTGGCTTGATTTTAATCATTGCCGCCTTCCTTCCAAAACAATCAATCATTACCCAATCGGTTGATATTCAATCTGGAATACAAAAAACATTCGATTATGTAAAGCATATTAACAACCAACATCACTACAATAAATGGGTTATGGCTGATCCAAATGCCGATTTTCAAACATCCGGTACTGATGGTCAAGTTGGATTCATTCTATCATGGAATAGTCAGAATTCCAATGTAGGTGAAGGCGAACAAGAGATTTTGGCAATCAACGAAAATCAACATATTCAAATTGAAATCAGATTCAAACGCCCTTTCTCAGGAACTTCATATCAAAACATTACCTTTCAATCACTTAATGAGGCTTCAACAAAAGTAACCATCACATTTGAATCCACTTCAAAATACCCTTACAACCTTCTTTCCGTACTCATGTCAAACGTGCTGAAAAAAGATATGGGTGTTACCCTTGGAAATCTAAAAGCCCTTTTGGAATCTTGATGAAAAAAATTCTGCTTGTTTGTTTTATTACAGTTGCATTAAATGCATGTGTTGACACCCAAAGTCCCTCACAAATCAAAGAAAATCAATCAGAAACCGCAGATTCCTCAAAAGAAATAACGGATACAACACTTGCAATTGTCCCTCAAAATCCAATTAAACCTTTTTCGAATCCTGTGATGCTACCCAATGGGTCGAGTATAGGTAATGTGCTAAAAGCTTATTATTTAACGGGGCAATTCAAGAAAATGCTTCCATTTATGATCATTAAAAATGGCGACAACAATGCGTTCCTCAAAAAAATTGAAACACTGGATTGGGGTTACCCAATCAAACTCACCAATTGTGAGTGGTTAAATGATTCTGAATTTACAATTTACTACAACGCCACTATCAACAACACTCAAAAACTCGAAATTTATCGGGGGAAACGTATCAACGATACAGCAAAATTGTATTTCAATTGCAGAGCAAAAAATCCATTTGTATCCGATTGATCTACAAACCTAAATGCTTCATATACAGCATAGCACATGCTTCAGCATCACTTAATGCATCGTGATGATTCAAATGAATATCATACTCATCACACAATTTCTTCAAACCCTTCTTGTAAATCACATATGTGCATTTTTTCACGAACTTTGGTTGAGGTAGTTGATAGTAATTCAACGTTTTCGTTAAACATGAAAAATCAAATTTCCCATTGTGCGCAACCACCGTTTGTCCTTCAAAAAAATGAGAAATATCATCCCATATTTCATCGAAAGTAGGGGCGTTTTTCGTATGCTGTGCAGTTAATCCATGCACCTTCGTATTCCAATAATTGTACTCATTGTTTGGTGGCTTAACCAACAATGATATTCTTTCGGTCACTACTCCAAACATCACCCTCACCAAGCCAATCTGGCAAACACTCGCACCATCGCTGTTCGCAGTTTCAAAATCAAGTGCCGTAAAAATATGACTCATGAACAATTAAATTTTCTTCGCTCTTTTTTTGGGGGATATTAAACTATCGGCAGGATATTGACGTTTCATGCTATCCAATAAACCATGAGCCCACAATTGAAATTCTTTTTTCTGTAATTCAGTCAATTGAGCGTCCTTGTGAATTAACGTATAACTCTCTAAAGGCATCTCTCCCTCTTCAATTTCACCCAAGCATTCCTCAATTTTATGGTATTGCTTCCAAGGTCTGTATTTTTGGAATTCATAAATGTTAAAGTGCTTTTTTCCATCTTCAATATGTTCTGCTAACCACCATTTTACTGGCTGAATTTTTGAATACCAAGGGTAGTTTGTATGATTCGAATGACAATCGTAACAGCTTGTTCTCAGAATGTTTTTAACCGTATTAGAAGTGGGATACATCTTAAAAATTTCTGGATCCTTCTGTGGATTTTCAAAATTCACTGTCTGATCAACATTCATCTCAGAAGGAATCAATTGAATCAATAAAAACAAGGCAATTACACCCCAAAAAACTTTCTTTAACATAATCT
>CAZYBT010000015.1:0-33520 GCA_964645755.1 uncultured Rhizobium sp. | reverse complement strand
GAGCTAAAGTGGCATGTGTTAGAACGTATCAGAAATACCCTTGGTTTGTACTTCCTTCCCGTAAAAGGACTGCAAAAATAGAACTTTATTTTATATTTTCAAATGCTTGTCCAAAAAAAATCTAAAAAAAATCTTTTTTCTCCATCCTCACCCACCCTTTTTTAACTTTTTCTACCCTTTCTCTATTACTTTTGTACTTGTATTCACTTTTTTAAACCCATTTATCCGCAATCCGCTCACCAACTCATCTATGTCTAAAAAATATTTTAAACCCCTCGCCATTGCCCTTATTGCAATCATCGCTTTCTTTTTGCTATGGCGCAACATGGATCATACCTCCGATTGGAAACCAAATCTATTCGCTCTCGAAAATCCCAACGAAATCACCAAATTTACCTTCACCCCAAATAATGCCAAACGCCCACCTTTGTCCTTCGAAAAAATAAATAACCAATGGTTTGTGTTCGACAAAAATTCAAAATTCCTTGCCGATACCGCCTCTATCCACCTTCTTTTGAAATGGGCCATGCCAAAATTGCGCATCAAACTGCCTACTTCCGATGAAGAAAAGAAAACCGTTACCCGAAACCTGACCCTTAACGGCGTAAAAGCTACCTTCTACAAAGGAAATTCTCCCGTTCATACCATATATGTGGGTGGCTCAACCCAATCAAATGAGGCCACTTATATGTATTATCCTGAAACCGATCGCCCTTGCGTGGTTGAAGTTCCTGGTTTTCAAGGATACCTAACTCCTTACTTTAACACCGATATTCACGTTTGGCGATCTGTTTACCTGTTTGCAGCAGAACCGTCCAACATCAAATCTATTCAAGTGGTTTATCCCAATCATAAATCTGAATCCTTTACCATCCAACAGTTTGGAGATGAACTTTCCCTTCTTAATTTCGAGGGACGGAAGGTCGAAGCAAAAAGAGGCCTCATTGCTGGATACCTCCTTCTGTGTAAAGACTTTGCGCGCGAAGCCGGAGCCGTTGCCGGAATTAACCGTGATGCCGCACAAAAAGAGTCTGTACTCAAAAGTTCCCCCTTGGTTGTCTTTAATTATACAACCATTCAAAATCAAACCACATCCATTGCCATTTATCCAGTTCCTTCCGGATTTGAAGATGTTACCATCAATGCCACACCAACAGAAACTTCAACAACACAAACAGAACTCTTTTGGGTGAAATCAAGTAATGATCCTTATATATGGATGGCACAAGACATCGTTTTGCGCAACCGCTTGAAAAAAATGTCAGACTTTTTACAATAAACCATCCCTTAAATTAAAATGAGCTTTAAAATAATAGGTGCCATTATCGGGTATATGTCGAGCGGACTTTATGGCGCACTCATTGGTTTTCTTATTGGATTTTACGTCGATTACATTTCATCGGGTGAAGCCGCTAACGATAGTCAATCGCAAGGAAAACAAGGCTACTCTAACTATCAATCGAATTATAATTCGCAATACCAGTCGCAGTACCAATCGCATCCGAGCGACTTTAAAAATTCTCTGCTCATTCTCATCGCTGCGGTGATGAAAGCCGACGGAGTAACGCTCAAAAGTGAACTCGACATGGTAAAGGCAATGTTGCTGAGAACTTACGGTGAGGCAGAAACAAAAGTTCTACTTTTAAAACTTCGCGACTATTTGCAACAAGAACATAACTTGGCTGAAGTTTGCCGAAATCTGCGAAACAGAATGAGCTATAGTCCAAGGTTGGAGCTCGTGCATATATTATTTCGTATTTCCAGAGCGGATGGCGACATTTCGCAATCTGAACTGTCACTCATTGACCAAGTTGCTGCACAACTCGGAATCAGCACTCCTGATTACCTGTCGCTGAAAGCGATGTTCGTTTCTTCGGCCGACTCTGATTACAAAATATTGGATGTAAGCCAATCTGCTTCTGAAGACGAAGTGAAAAAAGCATACAGAAAACTTGCCATGCGTTTTCACCCAGATAGGCTGCTCGACCTATCAGAAAGTGAGAAAAAACAAGCCGAAGCGAAATTTCACCGGGTGCAAGCTGCTTACGACAATATCAAAAAGAAAAACGGTTGGGCATGATACGCGTTCACGTTGCCCTCTTTTTTGTATCGCTACTTTACGCGATTCTATTTTCATGGGCTGGACAAATCATGCCCAATCATTTAACAGCGGAGGGATTTGTATTCTTACGCATTGCATTTGCCACTAGCTTGTTTCATCTCATTGGTTTATTTCAACAAACTGAAAAAATCAATTGGAAGCTCCATTTAAAAGAATTCGCCATTTGTGGTTTTTTTGGCACCAGCGCCAATATGTTTCTTTTTTTCAAAGGGCTGGAAAGTACCTACCCCATCAACGGCGCTATTCTCATGTTGTTCACCCCACTTTTTGTAGCCATCTTCGATCATTTTAGAGTTCAAAAATGGCCCAACTGGCAGTTTACTCTCGGTTTTATTGCCGCCGGCACCGCTTCATTTTTACTCATTGCAGGAAAAGGTGCAAAATTTTCAGAAAAAACAATCATGGGGGACATTTTCGTTGCAATCAATGCCATCCTCTATGCCGTGTATTTGGTGAGGGTAAAAAAATTAACCGCTGTTTACAGTCCTATTTCTGTGAATCGGTGGACATTTAGTTTCGGACTTTTGTACATCGCCCCAATAGGATTTTTGCCATTTTCACAAACTCATTTCCAGAATATTCCATCCGATATTTGGCTCAAAATCACATACATTCTCATATTTACAAGTTTCTTGGTTTATCTCCTTAATGCTTACTCTGTAAAAAAAGCGGGACCAACATTGGCGGGTCTTTACATATACCTGCAACCACTATTGGCAACTGTCATTGCTTTTATTTTGCAAACAGACCAAGTATCCCTCCAAAAAATCATACTCATCATAACAGTGCTATCAGGAGTTTTTGTTGCAACCAAATTTACCCCCAAAGCGCAAATCAAAGGGTAAGATCCAAGCAAGCCTCAATTTTTTTTCGTATATTTGCACTTAATATGCGTACTGAAAAAGCGAATACACTCATTGAAAAAGCCATTTCTATCGTTGAAAAAAGCGGTATTGTTGCAGACAAAATCATTCCTTTGTTGCAAGAAGCCAGAGAGTATGCCTTAAAAGAGGAAGATCCATTGGTTACTCGTGCCCTTCGTTTGGCTTGGCAGCACCTCGAAGCAAATGATACATTTGCAGTTGATTTGGCAGAAGACATTGAAGATGAAACTGAAAACTTCATTTATTTCTTGAGTTTGTGTGCAAAATGTGAAAACGAAATCAACCGCACCGAACTGAGAGAAATGACAAACAACATGCAAGCTTTGGCTTAAGAATGTTGAAAGGCAGATTGTATACCGGCGTTATTTTGATTTTGGCCTTTTTAGCCAGTCAATTTAATAGCCTGCATCTGCACGCCCATACCTCAGTACCTCATAAACACGAAATTTCTGCAAAAAATGCAAATCATTCTCTCGAAGAAACTTGCAACATTTGCGATGCGATCTTCGCCCCTGCACTTCACGCTGCTCGCCAAATCCTCGTTGGAACCAACCTTCAATGGATTGGATTGAGTAAAGAGATCGACATTCAATTCACACCCTTATCTCAAAAATCTTTCCCAAACAAAGCGCCACCAATCTGTTCTTGACACCCGATATTCCGAATTTTCGGCACTATTAAATTCAAGAAAAAATGAAAAAACAGGCGTTCCTTTGGGGAATCTTCATGCTATATATCGTTACTGTGGCTGCTCAAAAGCAACCCTGTAGATTTCGTTTGGAAATTTCCCTCTATCAAAAAAACCAACCTTTGCAACATGCAGAGGTATTCTTGGAAAAAAATCATCACATCGAATACACCAACGAATTTGGAGTTGTTATTTTCGACAACCTTTGCGATACCCTAGTAGAAATAGAAATTCAAACTTCAAATACACATGACCACTATACGTTTAATGTGTCTCAAAATATTCCATATCAAATCTTTTTAAAAAGCACTGATAGCACAGGTACTGTGACAATTCAAGCCAAGAGAAACACACAATTCAGAGAACCATTGGCCGAATCTAAATCCATTCAATCTTTCGCTGCAGCCATACAACATCTACAAAATGTTCAAATTTTAACTACCGGCAGAACCATCTCCAAACCAATTTTACAAGGAATGATTGGACTGCGGGCTCCAATAATGATTGATGGAATGAGGTTGCAAGGACAAAGTTGGGGCCTAGACCATTCACCTGAATTAGGGGCAACTGGTACTGAAAAAATTTCATTACTTCGAGGAATAAATGCCATTGCCGCCGGCTCTGACGCCTGGGGTGGTGCCATTTCAGTCGAAAACAACCATCAGTTTCAACCCCACGAAATCGACTATACACAAAAGACCTCCTACCAAAGCAATGGTGGTGTTTTCCAAATCAATGGCATCTTTCAGTCTGGTCAAAGTCCCTCCAAAAAAATCAATACAAAAAATAAAAAAAGCAACGGCACTTACATTAAATATTTGGGACAAATATCGAAAGACTATCAAACGCCATTAGGCATTTTAGAAAACACCGCTTCTCAAGAATGGATGATTGCTGGCGGACAAACCCTTCATTTCAAACCTGGGTCTTTAAGATTTCACGCATCATTATACCAGTTTGTGTCAGGCATTTATTTGGGAAGTCATATTGGAAACCTCACAGATTTACAAACTGCAATTAGCAACAATGCGCCTCTGCGCACCACTACAGAAGCCACATATTCAATAGATAAACCCAAACAGCTATCACAGCAATTGAGCTTTCAGGGCAGTTGGAAGTCGCAGAGAAATCAGGGATTGTCGATTCATCTGAGTTACCAGCAGAATTTAAGGCAGGAATTTGACCCTCATAGAAACAAAAATTATGAGTTTCCGCAGCTCGATGTGCAGCAACAAACGAGCACCATGTATCTGGAAAAGCCCTTTTCTTTGAAGAAATGGTCATTTGATAACCAAATTGGTTTGAGTGTTCAAAATCAAACCTTTGGTGGCTATTATTTCATTCCTGAATACCAACAATTTCAGCAATGGGGTTATATAAAATTTCAACATACACCCTCAAAAAATGGAATACAACACGAAGGAATTGTTCGAATAGATTTGTCACAAAGATCAGGAAAACACTGGTTTTATTCGAATGATAAAGGGTTTGATGAACAGCTTTTCGGATTTTCGGGGGGATATTCTTTCGCTTGGAATTCTGTGAAGATCGATATCCTTCAATTGTGGCGCATGCCCGGCATGAACGAACTATATAGCAAAGGCGTTCACCATGGCAGCGCATCTTATGAACAAGGGAATCCAAATTTGTTGCCAGAGAGTGGTCAAAAAGTGAATTTCACCTATGAAAAATCAACAAATTGGGGAACAAACGATCAAAAAAATGGCGGAAATTGCAAAATCCTATTCAATGGATTTTCGCAATATTCGCAAAACTTCATCACTCTGATTCCCATGATGCAACCAATATTGACAGTCCGTGGGGCTTTCCCAGCATTTGAATATCAGCAGCGCCCAACTTTTTATTCGGGTGCAGAAATTGATGTCAAAATCCAAAAAAATATCAATCCCAAAATGCGCATCAATGCATTTTCAAAAGCGAATATCCTGTACGCGAAAATCCTCACCAACAATCATTTCCCACCCTTAATTCCTTGTCCAACATGGATCAACTCTTTCGAACTCTCATCTGAAAAATGGGCAATTTCAATTTCCCACAAATACCAATTTAAACAGTTATTTTATACCGAGGGCACCGATTTCGCACCCCCTCCAAATGCCTTTCAACTTTGGGGAATGTCGATCAAGTTGCCAAAGTTCGGACAATCAAAGTCATTTGGATTGCAAATTTCTGCAGATAACCTATTCAATGTTATATACAGAGACTATTTAGATCGATTTAGATATTTTACCCCAATGCCGGGAAGAAACATTGGAATTCAATTCATTTATCATTTACACCATCATCACGAACATCAAGATTAAAAAATATGAAAAAACTCTATTACTCAAGCATGCTCGCAATTGCTATATTGTTAGGAGCATCCGTTTTTCAAAGCTGCGAAAAACACGACGACAATCACCAACACAACAATGAAGAAGAACTCATCACAAAAGTTGAAATTTACTTAGGAGCTGGCGACAGTATCCTTATCAGGGAGATTTGGAGCGACCAAGATGGAATTGGAGGAAACAATCCAATTTTACCCGATACCCTCATCCTACAAAAAAATAAAACGTATTACGGCTTCATTAAATTTTATACCAATCACGACGATACTTCTTTCCACGACATCACAAACGATATCAAAACGGAAGGTAAAGATCACATCATTTGCTACAACGTTCAAAGTATGGCAATGCCTCCAACTGGGTTGGCTATTTTGCGTACTGATGATGACGTAAATAACGTAGTATTGGGCTTTGACACTGAATGGCTTACCCCGGCAAACTTTGATTTAGGACAAGTAAATGTGAGATTGAAGCATCAACCGGGCATTAAAAATGGCACCTGTGACCCTGGAGAAACAGATGTTGAGGTCAATTTCCCTTATCTCATCAAATAAGACTGGAAGCTCGCCAACTGTACAATGAAGAATGTCTAAACTTTTTCTTACCTTTGTAATATGTCAGATGCAATGTCACTAAAATCGACTGCCCTCACTGCTCTTCACGAGTCTTTGGGCGCAAAAATGGTTCCGTTTGCAGGTTATAACATGCCTGTATTGTATACAAATTTAATTCAAGAACATTTGGCTGTAAGAAGCAGCATGGGTGTTTTCGACGTGAGCCACATGGGTGAAGTTTTTATCACGGGCCCTAAAGCCTACGATTTAGTTGAATACATCACTTCCAATGATGTTAGCAGCTTGTATGATGGCAGAATTCAATATTCTTGTATGCCAAACGATCAAGGTGGTATTGTAGACGATTTGTTGGTTTACCGTTACAACCAAGAGATGTTTTTATTGGTGATCAACGCTTCTAACATTGAAAAAGATTTGGCATGGATCAACAAAAACAATGAAAAATTTGGTGCTACTGTGAAAAATGTGAGCGAAGATTTCTCTCTTTTGGCAGTTCAGGGTCCAAATGCCATTAAAGCATTGCAAAAAATTACAGATGTAAACCTTTCTGATATCCCTTATTATCATTTTGTTGAGGGACAATTGGGTGGGTTAGACATCATCATTTCGAATACAGGATATACCGGTGCGGGTGGTTTTGAACTTTATTGTCAAAACGGAGATGCACAAAAATTGTGGGATGCTGTTTTTGAGGCAGGCGCAGAATTTGGCATCATACCAGTGGGATTGGGTGCGAGAGACACTTTGAGATTGGAAAAAGGTTTTTGCTTATACGGCAACGACATCAACGATACTACATCACCAATTGAAGCTGGTTTGGGTTGGATCACCAAATTCAACCATCCATTCACTATGAGCGAGCATCATTTGGCAATCAAAGAAAACAAACCAACCAAAAAATTGGTAGGATTTACATTGGTCGACAAAGGGATTCCTCGTCAACACTATCCAATTTGCACAGCCGACGGCACGGTAATTGGAGAGGTAACGAGTGGTACCATGAGTCCATCATTAAACAAGGCCATTGGTTTGGGTTATGTTGCTTCGGCACATGCATCAGTTGGCAGTGAAATCTACATTGAAGTTAGAGGCAAACTTTTAAAAGCAGAAGTTTGCAAGATCCCATTTTTATAAAATTGAATTAAACGAAAATAAAAAAAGAGGCGAAAGCCTCTTTTTTTTTATAACTAAACTAAACAACATCAATCCAACACAATTCGAACTTTCACAGGATAATATAAAACAATTGCGTCATATGAATAATATTCGGCCTTAAAGACGCGATGCCATTTTCCGTCAACTAATTTTATTTTTTTCATTGACACTGAACTTTGTTTGTGCCAATATAAATCAGGATAAATATGATAATTTGCTGAATTCATAGAATCATCTCCTCGGTAACCCCAGTTACCATCAACAAAAACTAGATCGTTCATTAATCTATTATTGTTGATAATAAAATTATCAAAATCTTGATTTTTATCTAGATATTCATTTATAAATGAAGAATTCCAAGTAATTCGGGCATCATCAAATTCCATGGAAATATCTTCAGATTTTACTTGCACAGAATCCACATGACGCTTTTTAAATATAAATCTAATAATTGTGTCTTGCGGTCTACTACCATCCTTGTTACTCGCAAACCAATTAATTTTCAAATATTTAATATACGAGTTACCCTTCTCTGGCTTGTGAAAACCTATCATAAACAGTCATTAATTTTTCGAAAAAAAATGCAGTATCCTCAATTTTAGAATTGTAAGCCCCTCTAAATGTATCTTTTCCAACAGCAAAGTAGCTATTCAAAGACAAATCTTCTTGCACAACAGGAGTAGTGCTGGGTGTATTGTTATTGGGATCTTTTTGACATCCAAAAAGGAATATAAAACCAATCATCAACAAACCAACATTCCATTGGTTCATTTTCATTAATTTTTGAATTTGTGTTTTCATCTTTTTATTTTTTAGGGTGAATGATAAATTTATCTATTTCAATTATACAATCTAAAATTAATGTAAATTACAGACTTTCATAACTTTACACAGTTTGTAGTGTCATAAATTCGTCATTTAAAATATTGTTTATTTACTTATTATAATTTTATATGATGCAATTGTTGAATTTGAATAATAAAATTTGAGACATTTGGTAATATTTTGCCAAAAAATCTCAATTTAATTTTGAAACTTCAAACCTCAATCATGCCTCAAGGCTTCAATTGGATCTAACTTAGATGCCCGCCTAGCCGGATACATTCCTGCCAATAAACCAACCAAAATACAAACCATTAAGGCCATGACAATCCAATTCCATGGAGCAATGAATCCACTCCCCAATCCTATGGCAACCAAATTGCCCAATAATAATCCCAAAATGATGCCAGCAATGCCTCCAAGCTGACAAATCACGATGGCCTCCAATAAAAATTGATCGCGGATATTTTTACTTGTGGCTCCCAGAGCTTTTCTCAAACCGATCTCTCTGGTTCTCTCAGTTACAGAGACCAACATAATGTTCATCAAACTCACCGCTGCCCCCAACAAAGTAATGATGCCTATTAGGGTACCTACCCCACTCACCATGGCCATGTTTTCTTGGGCATCTTTGGCTAAAGCATCACTTTTAGTGATTGTAAAATTATCGGGATCAGATGGTTTCAACCTCCGTATCCTGCGCATAAAAGTGTACGCTTCATTCATCTCCGGCTCCAACTGATTCACATTCTCTACCAAAACCGAAATATTGCAATTATTATTTGCTGAAGCAAACGTTTGCATGGCATTGTGAATGGGAATGAAAACCAATCGGTCACCGCCCGACATGCCCATACTCGATCCCTTCTTCTTCAATTCACCCACAATCTTAAATGGTTTTCCGTCAATATTGATGGTTTTCCCAAGTCCACGTCCCTCCAAATCAGACTCTAAAAAAAGGTCCTTGAGAATATCGTAGCCCACCACTGCCAAGGGCAAGTTCATGCGGATGTCGTTTGGGGTAAAATTCCTCCCCGCAGCAATTTCGTAATTGGCCGTTTTTAAATAATCTTCCTCAACCCCCAACACCTTAATATTGGGATTGGTTTCTTGGTTTTGATATTTAATTTTCGAATTAAAAGAGGCATTGAGCGATAATGAAACGGGCAATCGATTTCCAAAATATTGTTCCATCTGATGGGCTTGCTCGTAGGTAATCGATTTAAAATCATCAGCCACTCCGAAGCGTTCTACTGAAGTTCTGTTGCTAATATAAAAGCTCTGCGAACCCATTTTACTCATGGTTTTCGAAATGGCATTGTTCATGGCATCAATCGAAGTAAGAATTCCTACCAGCGCCGTGATTCCAATGGCAATGATAGAAGCCGTGATCGTCGCCCGTACTTTGTGCGACTTTAAGGAGCCGAAACCCTGACGTATGTTTTCAACAAATAATGACAAGGTTGTTTCTTTTGAGGGATAAAAACCGAGGAATTAAGCAGAAAACGACTGCCCGCATCCACAAGTAGAGGTGGCATTTGGGTTATTGAAAGAAAAACCCCTGTTGGCCAATCCGTTTTCCCAATCAACTTCCATTCCCAACACGTACATTACATGCGCTTTGTTCATCACAACAGGAATGCCATCGAGGTTATACATCGTGTCGCCCTCCTCTTTTTTATCGAATGCAAGCAAATAACTCATACCTGAGCAACCTCCGCCTTTTACACCAATTCTGAGAACCGAATCTTCCTTCAATTCCAGATTGCTGTACAATCTATGAAGTTCTTCCAAAGCAGTTGCTGTGAATCCGATGGGTGGATTTTCAATGGCCACAGTGGTATCAATTGTTGCATTTTCCATACTACAAAAATAGCGAATTTCTTTAAGATTCTCAACCAAATGAGCATACACTTGTCGAACAAAGACATTATCTTTGTCGAAAAGTGCATACATGAAAAACTTGGATATTTTAACCGTTGTCTATATCGCTGCAGGACTCATCATTGGAATGATGCTTTTGGTGATGTATTTTGCAAAATCACTATTCAAAAGCCACACCAACACATTGGTGCAAATCACAAAAATTGAAAGCAACAAAGAAAACGGACAAACTTTGAACAAGTTAAAACTTCAAGCATATGAGCGTTTGTCGTTGTTGTTAGAAAGAACGAGCATACCATCCTTGATTCAAAATTTGGGTGGCAATGGCTTAACAGCAAGAGAATTCAAATTGTTGGCACTAAAAAGCATCAACGATGAATTCAATTACAACTTGTCTCAACAAATCTATGTGAGCGACCAAACTTGGGGCATGATTAAGGTGGTAAAAGAACAAACCAACATCATGTTGCAACAAGTAGAAAGAACCCTCCCTGAAAATGCCATGTCGGCGGAATTTTGCATTGCACTGATCAACCACCTGCAAGAACAAGGAGATGTCCCTCATGAAAAAGGACTAAAAATGATAAAGCAAGAAATTGAATTGATATTTGGGTAAGATGAAGAACAGCAGCGGAATAGAAATAAAAGAAATTTATACCGATCACAACGGGAATAAAGAAAAGGCGGGAGAATTTCCGTTTACCAGAGGCGTAAGAAAAGACATGTACCGTGGCCGTTTGTGGACCATGCGTCAATACGCAGGATTTAGCACTGCCGAAGAAAGCAACGCCAGGTACCATTATTTGCTCAACCAAGGAACCACTGGTTTGTCGGTTGCCTTCGATTTACCAACGCAAATTGGATATGATAGCGACCATGCAATGAGCGAAGGCGAAGTGGGAAAAGTGGGTGTTGCCATTGATTCTCTTGAAGACATGGAAACCCTTTTCAAGGGCATCACCCTAGAAAACGTGACCACCAGCATGACCATCAACGCCACAGCGAGCACTTTATTGGCTATGTATGTGGCCTTGGCGAAAAAGCAAAATGCAGATTTAACCAAAATTGGGGGAACCATCCAAAACGACATTTTGAAAGAATATGCCGCTAGGGGTACCTATATTTATCCGGTTCGTCCAAGCATGCGAATCATCACCGATATTTTTGAATGGTGCAGCAAAGAATTGCCAAAATGGAACACCATTAGCATTAGCGGTTACCATATTCGCGAGGCAGGAAGCACAGCCGCTCAAGAATTGGCATTCACATTGGCCAATGGAAAGGCTTATGCGCAAAGTGCACTTGCGAAGGGATTGGATATCAATGTTTTTGGAAAAAGATTGTCGTTCTTTTTTAACGCCCACAACGATTTCTTTGAAGAAATAGCAAAATTTAGGGCTGCCAGAAGAATTTGGGCAAATATCATGAGGGACTTAGGGGCTACAGCCAATGAGGCCATGATGCTGAGATTTCACACGCAAACTGGAGGTTCTACGTTAACCGCTCAGCAGCCGGAAAACAACATCACCCGTGTAACCATTCAAGCCATGGCAGCTGTTTTGGGAGGTACTCAAAGCTTGCACACAAATGGATTTGATGAGGCGCTAAATCTTCCAACCGAAAAAGCAGCAAGAACCGCTTTGAGAACCCAACAAATCATTGGATTCGAAAGCGGGGTTACCAACACGGTTGATCCTTTGGGTGGGAGCTATTATGTAGAGTCGCTCACCGATGCTATTGAAGCAGAGGCGTTGAAGTTAATGGAGCAAATTGACCAAATGGGTGGAGCTGTGAGTGCGGTAGAAAATGGTTGGATACAAAATCAAATTGCAAATAGCAGTTACGAATACCAAAAACAGGTTGAAAAGAAAGAAGCAATTGTTGTTGGAGTAAACCAGTTTCAGGTTGAGGAGACAGAAAGTGTGCCGAATTTCAAAATTGATGATAGTATTAGGGACACCCAAACTAAAAAAATTAATGATTTGAAGTCGAGAAGAAATCAAATTTTGGTATCTGAAAAACTTCAAAATTTGAAACAAGCCTGCGCAACTGATGCAAATTTAATGCCTTATATATTAGACGCTGTTGAGCAATATGCCACGTTAGGTGAAATTGCCGACGTGTTGAGGAGCGAATTTGGTGAGTATAGTTTTTAATTTTTGTCTTTCATACAATAAAAAAAATTAAAAAACAAGTAAAAAAAATTAGCAAAATGTGAATTTTATGTTTTTCTTTACCGAATGAAATACAATATCAATCAGTTATTGTATTTCAACAAGTTAACTACACTTTATTAACACACTTTACAAGAAAAGAAGAAAAACAACATCTATGGAAAAAAAGGCACATGAAATTGTTTGGCAAGACTGCTTAAAAATTTTTAGAGACAATGTTAATCCTCAAAGTTTTAAGACTTGGTTTGAACCAATCAAACCAGTTAAAATGTCTAATAAAGTACTCACAATTCAAGTTCCAAGCCAATTTTTCTACGAATGGTTAGAGGAGCACTATGTGCAGCTCTTACACAAAACATTGAAGAAGATTATTGGCCCAACAGCTAAACTCGAATATAACATCATTGTTGAAACTGCTTCAGGAGTAGATCAACAACCATTTACCATCAATTTACCAACTGGTAATTCAACCAAACAAGTGAATAATGAATTGGGAATGCCGATTAACCTCGACTCTCCTATCAAAAATCCATTCATCATTCCAGGGTTGAAAAGAATGAATATCGACAGTCAGTTGAATCCACGTTACACGTTCGACAATTTCGTTGAAGGTGATTGCAACAAACTTGCAAGAAATGCAGGGTTGGCTATTGCTCAAAAACCGGGAGGTACAGCCTTTAATCCTTTGATGGTTTTTGGTGGTTGTGGATTAGGTAAAACCCATTTGGCTCATGCCATTGGAAATTTGATCAAACAAACCCACAAACAAAAAGTGGTGGTTTTTGTGAGTGCTGAAAAATTCATCAATCAATTTATTGATTCAGCAAAACAAGGAAATAACAATCAATTTGTAAATTTCTACCAATACCTCGATGTATTGATTGTAGATGACGTACAATTCTTTGCAAAAAAAGAAAGAACTCAGGAAGTATTCTTCCAAATCTTCAACCATTTACATCAAAATGGCAAACAAATTATCTTGACCTGCGACCGTCCTCCTAAGGACCTCAAAAACATGGATGAGCGTTTGTTGAGCCGTTTCAAATGGGGATTGTCTGCCGACTTAAACGGTCCAGATTTCGAAACCCGTGTGGCTATTTTAGAAAACAAAATGTACCAAGATGGCATCACCCTTCACAAAGACGTGGTTGAATACTTGGCGCACAACATCGATACTAATGTTCGTGAACTTGAAGGCGCATTGATTTCATTATTGGCTCAAGGTTCACTGACTCGCAAACAATTGGATTTAAACCTTGCGAAACAAATCGTGAAGAATTTTGTGAAAAATTCGACCAGAGAAATCAGCATCGACTATATCCAAAAATTGGTTTGCGACTTCTACAATATTCCTGTTGAAGCAGTTAAATCAAAAACCAGAAAACGCGAAATCGTTCAAGCCCGTCAAATTGCCATGTATTTCACCAAAGATCTTACCAAAGCTTCTTTGAAAAATATCGGTATTTTCTTTGGGGGACGTGACCATAGTACCGTAATTCACGCTTGTCAAACAGTAAACGACTTGATGGAAACAGATAAAAAGTTCCGTCACGACGTTGAAGAAATCGAAAAGCGTATCAAAATCAATACATTCTAAGAATAAATCGATAATTGTGAAAAGGCTCCCGACGGGAGCCTTTTTATTTTAAGCACAATCTTGCATCTTTGAAATAAATATTTCAGCCATGTTTCGCTTTTATAAATCATTCAAATACGCCTTAAATGGGGTTCTCCTTTTGGCAAGAACCGAACGAAATTTTCAAATTATTTTAGTGTGTATGGTTTTAACCCTAATCACGGGATTTAGCCTCGACCATTTCGGGCAACATTTAAACCGTTACGAATGGGCAATTTTATGGTTAGCTATCGGATTAATGTTGGTGTCTGAAGGATTGAATACCGCACTCGAAAAAACGCTCGACACCCTTCATCCAGATCAACACCCCGGAGTTGGGCAATCGAAAGACATGGCAGCCGGTGCCACATTCTGCGCCAGCCTCGTTGCAATCATCGTAGGAATGTATATTTTACTTCCTAAAATTATAGCCGCTGCGAATTTGTAGTTTAGAGTTGAAAGTTTATAGTTTAAAGTTTTCGCTCAATCTAATCTTCCTAATCTCCCTAAACCCTTATAAACCTTTATAAACCTTTATAAACCTTTATAAACCTTTATAAACCCTTATAAACCCTTATAAACCTTCATAAACCCTTATAAACCTAACTGCGCTACAACTCCAATTCCTTCAACTGAGCTGCGCTCAAAGTGCTTGGTGCGTCAATCATTACATCGCGACCACTGTTGTTTTTAGGGAAGGCAATATAATCGCGGATGCTATCGCTGCCACCAAACAATGAGCACAAACGGTCAAACCCTAGTGCCAAACCGCCATGTGGAGGTGCTCCATACTGGAAAGCGTTCATTAAAAATCCAAATTGATATTGAGCGTCTTCTTTGGTAAATCCAAGCAAATCAAACATTTCAGATTGCAAATCTTTGTCAAAAATTCGAATTGATCCACCCCCAATTTCTACACCATTGATCACCAAATCATAGGCATTTGCCCTAACTTTTCCGGGGTCGGTCGACATTAATGCCCTATCTTCAGGTAATGGACTGGTAAATGGATGATGCATTGCATGGAAACGTTGATGGTCTTCGTCCCACTCCAACAATGGAAAATCTACCACCCACAAAGGTTTGTAGTCGAACGGATTTCTCAATCCCAATTCTGTCCCCACCAACAAACGAAGTTCGTTCAATTGTTTTCTGGTTTTATCCAATCCACCTGCCATCACAAGCATTAAATCTCCAGGTTGAGCATTGGTTAATTTTTGCCATTCTGCCAAAGCATCGGCGTGGTAAAACTTATCTACGCTTGATTTTAACGAGCCATCGGCTTCTACCCTGCAATAAATGAGTCCAGTTGCCCCAATTTGAGGACGTTTTACATAATCTGTTAAAGCATCAATTTGCTTTCTCGGGAAAGAGGCAGCGCCAGTAGCGCAAATGGCAATAACGGCTTCCGCTTGATCGAAAACTCCGAAATTTTTACCAGAAACCACATCAATTTGATTGCCTGGAGCTTTAAACTCCACAAAAGGCATACCAAATCGAATATCTGGCTTGTCTGAACCATAGTATTTCATGGCGTCGGCATAGCTCATTCTTGGGAATTCACCAAACTCAATGCCTTTTACTTCAATGAACAATTGCTTCATCATTCCCTCAAAAGTTTGAATGATGTCTTCCCTTTCTACAAAACTCATTTCACAATCGATTTGTGTGAATTCCGGTTGACGGTCGGCACGCAAATCTTCGTCTCTAAAACACTTCACAATCTGAAAGTAACGGTCAAAACCACTTACCATGAGCAATTGTTTGAATGTTTGAGGACTTTGAGGAAGGGCATACCATTGACCTTTATTCAATCGACTAGGCACAACGAAATCTCTCGCACCTTCAGGAGTTGATTTGATTAAAACCGGGGTTTCAACTTCCAAAAACTGCTCTCCAGAAAGGTAAGAACGGATAGACTGAGCCAAGCTGTGACGCAATTCTAAATTCTTGCGCACAACGTCCCTCCTTAAATCTAAGTATCTGTATTGCATACGGATATCGTCGCCACCATCGGTTTCAGTTTCAATGGTAAACGGTGGGGTTTTCGATTCGTTCAAAATGGTGAGTGTATCAACAATTATTTCGATGTCGCCTGTTCCCAATTGGGCATTTTTTGCGCTCCTTTCGGCCACTTTACCTGTGGCTTGAATCACAAATTCACGTCCTAAAGTTGCGGCTTTATCCAACAATTCTTGGCTATAAATTTCATTGAAGGCAAGTTGCGTGATTCCATAACGGTCACGAACGTCAACAAATGCCATACTGCCCATTACACGAGCCTTTGCCACCCAACCAGCTAAGGTTACGGTTTCTCCAACGTGAGAAATTCTTAATTCACCACAAGTATGCGTACGATACATAGTTTACAAAAATACGATGTTCTAATTTAATCTTTATGAAAATGCTGCCAACCTTGCGCTTTTATGTCGAAAGTATTTCCAGCTTTGGTATTTAAACGATATGAATTTACGAGGTCTGTTGCATGTCCAATGACCGTAAAATCCGGATTATTCTTAATTTTATCCCAATCTGCTTGTTTGATGGTAAACAACAATTCATAATCTTCTCCTCCATTCAATGCCATGATGCTTGGATTCAAATCAAATGCAATTGCAGTATCAACCGTTTGAGGATCGATGGGTAATTTTTCTTCATACACATCAAATCCTACATTCGATGCTGCACCCAAGTGGAACAACTCACTGGCAATTCCATCACTTACATCCATCATGCTGGTAGGAACAATGTTCAATTCATCTAAAATTTGAATCACGTCTACCCTCGCTTCCGCTTTTAACTGGCGACCAACAATGTAATCATAAGTTTCCAAATCTGGCTGCATGGAAGGATGTTCTAAGAACACTTTTTTCTCGCGCTCCAAGATCTGTAGCCCCATAAACGCACCACCAACGTCACCGGTTACCACCAACAAATCATTTGCATTGGCACCTTTTCTGTAGGTTACTTTGTTCAAATCTACTTCACCCATTGCAGTGAGTGTTAAAATCAGGCCCGACCTCGAGCTAGATGTATCGCCACCAATAAGGTCAACCCCATATTTTTCGCATGCCAAGCGCATTCCCTCATAGAGTTCTTCAACCGCTTCTAAAGAAAAACGGTTGCTCAAACCAATGGCACAGGTAATTTGGGTGGGAAGGGCGTTCATGGCGCAGATATCGCTCACAGTTGCAGCAACAGCCTTATAACCAAGATGTTTTAACGGGTGGAACATCAAATCAAAATGAACACCTTCTATAAATGTATCGGTAGAAACGGCCATGTAGGCATCGCCCATTTTCACAATTGCGGCGTCATCTCCAATTCCTAAAAGTGTAGAGGGATTTTTGGCCTCAAAATGCTTCGCTAGATGCGAGATTAGTCCAAATTCTCCCAAATTCGACAATTCAGTTCTTTCCGTATTTTCAAACATGCTGCGAAAATACAATGAATTTCACGAAGAATAGACCTTCAACGTGATGAATCTTATTTCTTTCTACCAATGTAGCGAATCACACTGCCTGTTCCTTGATGGAAAGGACCTTCAGATAACATCACTTCTTTTATTTCCAGTAAAATTGTTTCCAAACCTTCAAATGATGCCAACAATTCTTCCTTTGAAAACAGCATTTCCAGATCCTTGGGGCCACCAACTTTAGGGTATTGCTTTTGATATTCAAGATGCTCCTTACTAAAAGCCTCAAAAAACACATACCCACCTGACTTTAGGAAATTCAACATTTTTTGATTATATTGTTGTTTTACATCAGCAGGAAAATGTGCAAACACAAAAGCAATCGCATCAAACTCACCTTCAAGATATTCAATCACCTCCGCTGAATCTACTTTATAATCAATAGAAACAGCGTGTTTATGTGCCAAATTGAGTGCTTTTTCTTTTCCTGAATCGCTCAGGTCAAATGCAGAAACTTGGTAACCCAATTGGGCCGCATAAACTGAATTTCTACCCTCTCCATCTGCTGGAAACAATATTTTGCCCGGCAAATAATGTGGTAAGGTTTCTTTGATAAAATCATTCGGTGATTCACCGTATGCAAAAGTTTCTGAAGCGTATCGCTCGTCCCAAAATTGTTTGTTCATGTGTGAAATTATTGCGCAATCGATATACAGACGTTTTTGGGTTCTGTGAAAAACTTCATGGCTTCCCAGCCCCCTTCTCTGCCCACACCCGAACTTTTTGTCCCTCCAAAAGGAGTTCTCAAATCTCTGAGCAACCAACAATTCACCCAAACAATTCCCATTTCAATTTTTTGTGCCATGCGATGAGCTGTATTCAAATTTGTGGTCCAAATGGTAGCTGCCAATCCGTATTCAGTGGCATTTGCCATGGCCAAAACTTCTTCCTCAGTATCAAATGGGGTCAGAGTAATCACTGGCCCGAAAATTTCTTCCATGTTGCATCTACAATCGAACGGCAATCCTTCCAAAATTGTTGGTTCAATGTACCATCCTTTTTCTAATTTTGAGGGATACAGGGCCTTACCACCAGTTAATATAGTTGCCCCTTCGGTTTTAGCCAACTCAATATAAGACAAAACTTTATCGTAATGCGGTTTCGACACAATTGCGCCTACCCGGGTATCGTCTTCGAGTGGATTGCCCACTTTTAATTGATTTACTTCTTGAAGCAACTGCTCTTTGACATGCTCATAAACAGAACGTTGCACAAACACCCTACTCCCACAAAGGCAAATTTCACCTTGATTCATGAAAGAACTATTCACAGTGGTTTTTACTGCTTTACTTAAGTCGGCATCGGCAAAAATGATGTTCGGATTTTTACCACCCAATTCCAAGCTTAATTTTTTGAACATTGGTGCTGCCGTGGCTGCCAAATGCTTGCCCGTTGCAGTTCCACCCGTAAAAGAAATGGCTTTTGTATGTTTTGATTCAACAATGGCTTGTCCTGTTTTAGCCCCCAAACCGTGAACCACATTCAACACCCCAGCTGGCAAGCCAGCTTCATTGCACAATTCACACAACATAAATGCAGTAACCGGTGTAAATTCACTTGGTTTTGCTACCACTGCATTGCCTGCGGCAATTGCAGGAGCTATTTTCCAAGTAAACAAATACAAGGGCAAGTTCCAAGGACTGATACATCCTACTACACCAATTGGTTGACGCAAGGTATAATTGATGGCTTTGTCTTCCATTGCATGACTTTCGCTGGCAAATTGCATTGACGCGGTTGCAAAAAATCGGAAATTTTGTGCAGCGCGGTTCATTTCATTTCTGGCAAGCCATAAAGGTTTGCCTTGATCTTCGCTCTCTGCCTTTGCAAGCCTCTCGCGATTTTCATCGATCAACTCGGCAATGCGATTCATGATTTTAAATTTCTCTTCTGCAGGGGTATTGCCCCAAATTGGTTGTATTTTTTGAGCAGCTTCTATGGCCATTTGAACATCAACCTGCGTTGAATCTGGAATTTCTCCATATTTCTCTCCAGTTGATGGGTTAAAATTATCCAAATACTGTCCATCTACAGGTGCTAAAAATGCACCACCAATAAAATTGCTTAATCTCATCGCTCCAAAAATTCTTTTTTATGTATGTCGCCAAAAATTTCAATTGTACGTGGTGATCCCCACATGCTATTTTCTTTGATATTGATTCTATATCCTTTTCCAGGCTGATAGGCCAATTCTTGCTCTCTGTCCATCATCAAACTTCTCAACTTGGTTGTCCATGTCAACAAATCTATTTTCCCATTAATTTTAGTGATCACAAAAGATTGAAGCAAAGCATTGGTATCTTTGGCATAATAGCTGGTCATCGAAATTCTCCCATTGCTGTCAACCGATGATGAATATTGTGTCCTTCCTTTTTCTTTTGTAAAATCAATGGCCAAAAAGCCAGCCAATTCATTGAACCAATTCACTGAATCCATTTCTCGGGTTTCAACTTCATCTCCCAAATTCACTGTTTTTGTGAGTTTTGGATTGTCTTTTGTGAGACCATTTATTTCATTGAGCATATATTTTTGCCATTCATCTTTGAATTGCGAAAGGTCTGTAATTTCATCATTTTCGCAAGAAACGAATGCGATGGCTATTAAGAGCAAAGGAAGGATAGATTTGATTTTTTTCACGATATTAAAGTTTTTCCCGTCATTTCGATCGGTTGTTGTATTCCCATGATATTCAAAATGGTAGGCGCAACATCGGCCAAGATACCATCTTTAATTGACAATTGCTTATTTTCCGAAATAAACCATACCGGAACAGGGTTGGTTGTGTGTGCAGTATTGGGGGTTCCATCGTCGTTGATTGCGAAATCGGCGTTCCCGTGATCGGCAATCACAATGAATTGATAACCTAAAGGTTGAAGAGCAGAAACCAATTTTTCCAAACAAGAATCAACCGTTTCAACAGCTTTGATAATGGCTTCATAAACCCCAGTATGTCCAACCATATCGGCATTTGCGAAATTCAAACACACAAAATCAGGCTGTTCATTTTGAATGTACTCAATTGAACGTTCAGCCAATTCAGGGGCACTCATTTCAGGTTGCAAATCATAAGTTGCCACCTTTGGAGAATTTGCCATGATTCGATGCTCACCATGAAATTGCGTTTCACGGCCCCCAGAGAAAAAGAACGTCACGTGAGGATATTTTTCTGTTTCAGCTGCCCTAAGTTGCGTTTTCCCAGCATTTTGAATTACCTCACCCAATGTCATGGTCAAATTATCGTTATCAAACAAAGCCCCATCAATGGTATAAGTTTCATCGAACACGGTCATGGTGTAGTAATGCAAATTCAATTTGTGCATGTTAAACTCATGGAAGTCCTCCTGACTCAAAGCACGCGAAATCTGGCGCCCACGGTCAGTTCTAAAGTTGAAACAAACAACCACATCTCCGTCCTGAATTTGTCCCTCAGAATCACCTAAGGCCCTAATCGGCACCATGAATTCATCGGTTATTCCATCGTGATATTTAGATTCAATGGTTGAAAGAATATCATGAGAATACTCCCCTATTCCATTGACCATCAAATCATAAGCCTTCTTCACACGCTCCCAACGCAAATCTCTATCCATTGCAAAATAACGACCTACAACAGAACTCAATTTCACCGAAGTATGTTGAATTGAATCTGTTAATTTTTTCAAGTAATTTAAACCACTCTTGGGATCGGTATCGCGTCCGTCCAAAAATGCATGTATATAGGTATGAGGGACATTGGCTTGGTGCGCCAATTTGCAAAGACCAATCAAATGATCGATGTGGGAATGCACACCACCGTCGGAAACCAGACCAATAAAATGGAGGTTTTTACCTGTTGAAATGGCCTTTTGAAACGCTTGATTGAGGATTTGATTTTGTGCTACTGAATCATCATCAAAGGCTTTGTTGATTTTAGCCAACATTTGCCAAACCACTCTTCCAGCCCCAATGTTCATATGTCCAACCTCCGAATTTCCCATTTGTCCCTTCGGCAAGCCAACGTTTTCGCCGTCGGTAAGCAAGGTAGCATGTGGGTATTTTTGTGACAAATGATCGGTAAAAGGAGTTTTTGCGTTAAAAACAGCATCTGATTTACTGTGATTTCCAATACCCCAGCCGTCGAGGATAATGAGGGCAGCTTTTTGAATCATTTCACAAAAATACAACAGCAAATTGAGATGCGGTGAAAATTCACGATATTTGCAACAATGTTCAAATATATAATTCTCATTTTTGCGTTTTTTGGTAGTTTCCAGCACAGTTTTGGGCAAGGAAAAGTGACCATCATTGCTGAAGATAAAGTTGAAGAAATTGAAAACACACGTTTGAACAGACGCAAAAACGCAGATATTTTGGTTCAAGGTTATCGAATTTTCATTGGTATGACATCATCGCGTTCTGATGCAGTGAAGCTACAAGTTGAAGCTCAAGAGAAATTTGAAGATGCCTATACACCGCAAGTGGTTTATGACGAACCCAACTTCAAAATTTATATTGGCTCATATAACAATTCTGTTGATGCCGAGGAAGCCATTACCGAAATCAAAAAGCATTACCCCAATGCAAAAAAAATCAAAATGCCCATAAAAATCAAAAAGTAATTGGGGTAATTTGTTAATAGTTATTGAAAACAAATTTTTATTTTTGCATTTTAGAAGCGTTCATTTTATGAAAACCGACCCCAGAACGGCCAAAATCAAAGACGAAGTACGTGAGTTGTTTACCAACTTCTTAGAAGTCAACAAGCAACGAAAAACGCCTGAGAGGTACGCGATCTTAGATGAAATCTATTCCAGCAAAGATCATTTCGACGTAGACCAATTATATGTTAAAATGAAATCAAGAAATTATCATGTGAGCCGAGCAACGGTTTACAATACTCTTGATCTGCTCGTAGATGCCGGTTTGGTAAAAAAACATCAATTCGGACAAAACACGTCACACTTTGAACAGGCCTTCGGATACAAACAACACGACCACCTTATTTGCAACAAATGTAGAAAGGTGATGGAATTTTGCGACCCAAGGGTTCAACAAATTAGTTCAACGATGGGACAATTACTCAAATTTCAAGTGAGCAATCATTCGCTACATCTATATGGAGATCCTATGACAGATGAAAACGGAAATTGCATGCAATGCCAGAAAAATTAATTTATTCAAATAGCTATTTTCAACACAAATCATGATTGATGTAATATTAGGCCTACAATGGGGCGATGAAGGAAAAGGAAAAATTGCCGATTACCTAACCCCTAATTACCACGTTGTGGCTCGTTTCCAAGGTGGTCCCAATGCCGGACATTCCCTCGAGTTTGAAGGAAAAAAATTCGTATTAAACACGATTCCTTCAGGAATTTTTAGAAAAGAAACCATCAACTTGATAGGAAATGGTGTGGTGATTGACCCAGTTCGATTGAGAGAAGAAATCGGACGCATTGTAAATGAATGTCCCGACTATAAAGACCGTCTTTTAATTTCTCAAAAGGCGCATTTAATTTTGCCAACACACAGAATTTTAGACGCTGCCTCCGAAGCATCAAAAGGAGATGCTAAAATTGGCTCAACGCTAAGAGGAATTGGCCCTACATACCGCGATAAAATTGGCAGATCTGGCTTAAGAGTTGGTGATATATTGGAAAGCGATTTCAACGACCGTTACAAAAAAACCGTACAAGATCACCTTAAACAAATTGAATTTTTAGGGTATTCGGATTTTAATCTAGCTCAAGAAGAAGACGCCTTCTTCTCTGCGCTCGAGTTCTTAAAATCACATCAACTCATTAACAGCGAATACTTTATCCACCAATGCATCAAAGAAGGCAAGAAGATTCTTGCGGAAGGGGCTCAAGGAAGCATGCTCGATGTGGAATTTGGTTCTTATCCTTTTGTGACTTCTAGCAACACCCTCTCTGGTGGTGTTTGCACCGGACTCGGTGTGGCTCCTAAATATATTGGCAAAGTTTATGGAATTTTCAAAGCTTATTGCACCCGAGTAGGTTCTGGACCATTTCCAACAGAACTCGACAATGATTTGGGCGAATATTTGCGTCAGAAGGGACATGAATTTGGTGCAACTACAGGAAGAAAGCGCAGAACGGGTTGGTTAGACCTCGTTGCCCTCAAATACACCTGCATGCTTAATGGTGTAGATGAACTCATCATGATGAAAGGCGATGTATTGAATGGTTTAGAAACCATTTCAGCTGCTACCGCTTACCAAATCAACGGACAATCAACAGATGAAGTTCCTGCAAATCTTTGTAGCGCTCAAATTAATCCAGTTTATTCTGATTTTAAAGGTTGGAGTGAAGATATTAGCCTACACGGTGGATTTGAAAATATGGATCAAACCTTTCAAGACTATGTGTCATACGTTGAACAGTATATTGGTGCCAAAATCAGTGTCATTTCAATGGGCCCAGGTAGAGACGAAACTTTGTCGCGTTAACCTATGAAAATCATTTGTATTGGACGCAACTACGTTGAGCACATTCATGAGCTTAACAACGAAGTTCCCGAAGAACCAGTGATTTTTCAAAAACCAGATACAGCTCTTTTGCGTGAAAACGCCCCTTTTTTCATTCCTGATTTCACCAAAGACGTTCATTACGAAGTAGAACTCGTGGTTCGGATTAAAAAAATGGGAAAATCGATTCCCGTTCAGTTTGCACACACCTATTACGACGAAATTAGTCTTGGTATCGACTTTACAGCCAGAGATTTACAAAGTAAATTAAAGGCAAAAGGACTCCCTTGGGAAAAAGCCAAAGGCTTTGATCACTCGGCGGTCATTGGAAATTTCCTACCAAAAACCGATTTTAATTTAACTGATCTGAACTTCCATTTACAGAAAAATGGCGAAACTGTACAAAAAGGCAATTCCCAACAAATGATTCATTCAATCGATCAAATCATTAGTCATGTTTCGGAATATTTTACACTAAAAGTTGGCGATTATATTTATACAGGAACCCCAGCAGGCGTTGGTCCAGTTTCTCCCAATGATCATCTTGAGGGATATTTGGAGCAAACCAAAATGTTTGATTTCAGCGTTAAATAATTCCAGGTTTACGGTTTTAGTTGAGTTTAATTTACCGAATCTAAATAATCCTACTAATCCCCTTTCCCTCCTTTTGATATTCAAATAAAATTCAATATCTTAGCATTTTGAATGAAATTGTATCAACTCAAACATACCGCAATTGGTGTATTCTTGTTGTTCTTAATTCAGGTTGCATCTGCTCAAAATTTTGTCAGCAACAATCCCTTCCCAACGCATTTTTTCATTGAAAACAATGGACAATACCCCGATTTCCAAGGTAAACCAGTTTTATTTGAACTGACCGACAAATCCGATAAAATTTACATTTTGAAAGACGGTTTTTTATGGACAAAAGGATATAAAGATAGCTTGACCCATAAAAACGAAATAAAAATTGCTTGGATCAAAAATCAATTTTTAAAGACAAATTCGAACTGCAAAGTAAAAAAAATGGGAAAAACCAAACATTATTTTACCCACGGTCGACTTCCTTCAAAATCTTTTGGTTTTCAAAAAATTATTTTTGAAAATTTCTATCCCAAAATTGATCTGATCTATGAATTTGGAAAAGCGGGAAATGGAATAAAATATTCGTTTAATGTGCGTGCTGGTGGAAATATTCAAGACATTCAATTCACCTACACTTCCAACGATTCTCTGTCCCTCCAAAATCATGAAACAAAAGTCAACATTCAAACGCCCCTTTACAATTTAACAGATGGAAATCTCGAAGTTTTCAGAGCCAATGAAAAAATTGAGGCTACCTATACAGTTGAAAATCAAATTATTAAATACAATATTCCCGGTTTTAAAATTGGACAATCAATTGTGATTGACCCGTGGGTAAAGAGTTTCAACAATTTCCTGAGACTCACAAATTTGTACTCAGAAACGTTTGGTGAAAATATTGGATTCGATGTTGATTTTGACTCCAAGGGAAATGTCTATGTTTTTGGAGGCTGTCCGATTGGGTTAAATCAATTGCATGTTGCCAAATACGATATTTCCGGGAATTTAAAATGGATTTTTGATGGGGTCATATACATTCCAAATCATGGAATCACGTGGTATTCAACAAGAACCTCCAATACTATGGGTACCTTTGCAGTTGATCGTGCAACTGACAAACTCTATCTCTCTGAAGCATTTGGATGGGCGGGTGTTGGAAACATGATCATTCGACTGGATTCGAATGGGCAATCAGACAGCTTCATGATCCATCACCGTGGATTTACAATGTGCAGTAAAATGCTCGTTCGTTGCGACCCACACAGGGTTGTTGCACTCGGTGGATTTCCACATACAGGATACTGGAATCAACTTTTTGAACTTGTAGATACCAATGTTTACAAACCAAAATCATTTATTCCAGATATTGCCAAGGGCAGCAAGGTGCCCTTCGTGATTGATGCCGCTTGGGATGATTCCAATCGTATATTTGCTTTATACAAATCATTTTCGCCACCTAACGGAGGCTATTTTACAAGTCCAAATAATGTAGATGTAATTGCAAAACTAACGGATTCGATGACCGGAACAGTTTGGAGAGATTCCCTTCAAACCAATATAAAAGCCACGACCATCAAACCCTATGTACCAAATACATTTACTACAACTGGCACATCTATTGGATTTTCAACAAATAGCTTGAGTGTAACCAAGAATTTTGTTTACTATTACGACGGAAAATTCATTGCAGCGCACAATAAATTTTCAGGCAATCTCATTAAATTAGACAGTATTCCAGGAAAAATAAAATCCTTTCAGCAAGGCATTGTGGCCGATAACTGCGGAAATATTGTAATTGGCTCAGATTCTGGTCGTTTAAAACTCTTTCAGTTCAATGGAAGTACTTTCAATTTTATCAAAAATATCACCGTTTTCCCAAACTCAGCGCGTTGTGTTTTAGATTTAATGTTTGATAAAGATAGAAATCTCCTCGTATTTTCGGGGGACAGTATGGTGGGAACCATTTCAAATCCTGCAAATTGTGAAGCCTCCAAAACCACTGAATTTTATGTTTACCCCAACAAACGGTGCAGTAATTTTGCTTTTGCTCATGTCAAATATCCCGACACAACTAAGTCTTATACCTTTATATGGTACGACAGTACTACCAATCAAATTTCGCGCAAAATCACCAAATTCAAACAATATCGAGATACATTTATTAACCGCAATCCTACTCACAGTTATCTCGTTTCCATCAAACAAGAAGATGGTTGCTATACCACCGTTTCTAGTTTTTGGTTGTATGCTGTACCCCAATACGACACTACATTTAAAATTAATTTGTGTGAAGGAGATTCTTTTAAACACAACAATAATAAATACAGTGGCAATTTGACCCTTGTTGATACCTTCAGAACATATTTTGGTTGCGATTCATTTGCTCGCTACAAAATCACCACATTCAAACATTCCAACCGATTTCAAAATAAATTCTTATGTAAAGGTGATACATTATGGGTAGGACAATTTTTTCACACACAAACTGGTAATTTCCACGACACATTCATCAATGCAAGTGGCTGTGATTCAATTGTTCACACTATATTAAAAGTGTTTCACGATTCTACAAATCAATTCGTTAGAATTTGTAATGGAACAAGTTACAAGGTTGGAAAAAATGATTATTTCAAATCTGGCTTTTATATAGATTCTCTGAAAAACTATTGGGGTTGTGATTCCATAGTTTCCACTCATTTGATCATTGATCGCGATACAGTGATCTCTCACGAGCACAAAATTTGCAGCGGTGACATCATCAAAGTTGGACAAAAAAGTTATAAAAACACAGGCACTTATCACGACACTTTTAAAAGAATTTCAGGTTGTGATTCTGTAATCATTTCGAATATCAAAGTCTTTTCCGACACTGTAATTCAGCAAAAGAGAGGCATTTGCCAGGGCGACACTTTAAAAATTGGTCAGCATGCTTACACACAATCTGATGTTTACTACGACACATTAACAAGGCACACAGGATGTGATTCTGTGATGATTACAGAATTAAAGGTTTTCCAAACCCATGACACCATCCAAAAGATAATTTTGTGCAATAAGGATAGTGTATTCATTGGAGGTAAATATTACAGCTCCAATTCAAAATTTGATGAGGTGTATCAAAACTCAAATGGATGTGATTCAACTGTAACGTATATCATTCAAAAAAATATTGTTCACGCTGATTTCGAAGTCGATACAACCAAAAATCCATACTTCATTTTTAAAAATTTAACCCAAGGAGATTTTAAATTTTATTGGAGTTTCGGAGATTTTTCAATTGACTCCGTCAATCGAAATACGTCACATCAATACAACAATGACAAAACATATTGGGTAAATGTATGTTTGGCAGTGGTAGATAGCTTTGGATGTAATGACACCATTTGTAAAAAGATTGAGATTTCGAAACTGATTTATTATCTCTTCAATTCATTTACTCCCGGAAATGATGGCAACAACGACGTTTTAAAAATCCGATACCGCGGTGGAATTTTCAATTATAATTTAATGGTTTATAACCGTTGGGGGGCTTTGGTTTATGAAACCAAAAATGCAAGTGTAGACGATGAAAAACACTATTGGAATGGCAAGGTCATGAACACTGGTGCTGAATGTCCGGCAGGAAGCTATTTTGCGCTCTATCAATTATATTTAAATGGTCCGAACAATGCACCAAAACAAATTCACGGGGTCATTACATTGATACGATAAGCAAAGTTACAAGCGCATTTATGCCTTCTCTCAATCCCTACTCTCTCTAATCTCACTAATCTCCCTAATCTCTCTAATCTCTCTAATCTCCCTAATCTCTCTAATCTCTCTAATCTCCCTAATCTCCCTAATCTCCCTAATCTCCCTAATCTCTCTACTCTCCCTAATCTCCCTAATCTCTATCTCCCTAATCTCCCTAATCTCTCTAATCTCTCTAATCTCTCTAATCCTAATAACCCTATACTACTTTTTTTTGCCATGCAAAAAAAAAGCCACCTTTCGGTGGCTTTTACTATGAAAAAATAAATTGCTTACTGCAATACAATTTTCTTGGTTGCTGTACGACCAATGTTATCGGTGATGGTTACCAAATAGATACCATTGAAACCGTTAACATTCACATTCATGGTTGCATCATTCGCGCTTAAGCTACGAACAACTCTTCCATCTAATGTAGTCATTACAATTTTGCTAATTTTGCTTCCAGCCAAAGTAACATTGAAAGAACCTACTGCAGGGTTAGGAGCAATTGAAACTTCATTACTCAATTCAACAGTATTTGTAGTTCCCCCTACTTTACAAGTGTTGTAAACATAGAATAATTCAACTGCAGATGCAGAAGTTCTGCTGTAAGTTCTGTTGAATCCACCCAAACCATTTGGTTGGTTGCAAGAACGTTGTGTTGTATCAGGAAAATCTTCACCAACTGTGTTAGGATCGCCGTTACAGAATTTGTAAAAGAAGCTACCAGGGCACAATTTGCTTACAGTTACTGAGTAATAGTTTGAATTACCAGCAACAGGCATCATTTTCAATTTACCAGCTTGCCATTGTGGTGATGTGAATGAACCAATTACAAATACTGAATCTGCAATGATTTCATTTGTCAAATCAACTTTGAAAGTTACATCTGAAGGAGCAGGAACTGGAGAACATGGACCGTTTTTATCAAAGCAATGAAGAACCAAAGTAGTGTCTTTGTAAGGAGTTACAACACGATTGTCTACACCTTCCCAAGAAACAACACCGTTTTTGATTTTTCTATATTTGTATTGAATTTCAGCTGAATCCAATGACAATGTAACAGACCATACACCGTTTGAACCTTTTGTAAGGAATGTTCCACCACCCCATCCGTTGATTTTACCACCAGCGATATCTACAGTGTCGTAGTCGCAAGTAGTTGACATGTCAACTTGGAATGTAATGTTATATTTTGGAATTGGAGCAGACGGACAAGCACTGCAAGAACCATAGCAAACTTTGCCAACAGTTTCATCAGCAGTTCCTACTGTTACATTACGGTTACCACTGGTTGCACAACCTGATGGAACTGACTCATCAGAACCCCAAGCGTTACCATTGATAAATTTGTAACCATAAGTTCCAGCAGATACAAATACAATTGCCTCGTAAATTTTGTTGTCTGAAGAAAACAAGTTTGCCATACGGGTTTTTCCTGGAGACCATCCTTGGAAATCACCAGCAACACTCACTCCATCTGAACTAACAGAAGTTTCTTTTGCCATATCTACCGCCAATCTTACAGCATATTTACCTGTAGGAGCTGTACCACCAAAAGTGATCGCATCCATAACCAAAGTGTCGGTTCCAGCAGGAATAAATGCCCAACGGTTAGAATTGCTTCCACCGTTTACAGAATTACCAGCTTGTGAAAATGTTGGAACACCTTCAGCTTGTGGCCAATCGTTACCATTAATCATTTTGTACTCAGCAACAGTGTTCTCTGCTACGTCTACAACTACTGAATAGATGTCGGTTGAACCCTCTTGTGATAAGGCTGTACTGCTAGGACTCCAACCTTGGAAACCTCCTGCTACGTGAACACCGCTGCCACTCACTGTTTGACCAGTCATGTCAACACGGAACTTCACTTTTCTTGTTTGTGCGAATGCACCTGTAATGCCAGATGTCATTAACGCGATAAGTAATAGTTTTTTCATGTTTTAGTGTCTTTTAATTAATTTTTACAAATATATAAAATAAAGTGTCAACATGACAATAACTAATTCAAAAAAATTAAGTTTCTTTGTATTGTGAAACGTTTGACACTTATCTCATTGTTTGTTTTTGGCTATTTAATTCCATTTAACGCCATTTTTGCACAAACCACAAACCCCACTCTACCCTACAATCCTTCGGCAGAACCAAGAAAAGACATCTATCAAATTGTCCCGCCGCATTGGTACATAGGCTTTAAAGATACATCGTTAGAAATTATTCTACACGCTGAGAATATAGACCTTTTCAACGTAACCTTGACCCCATACGATGGAGTGTCCCTCATTGAAAAAAAGTCCTCAGCTAACCGACACATATGTTACTTATCCTTAAACATTTCAAAGATTACGAAGCCCGGAACGCTCGTTTTCAACGCCTCTGTGATTGAAAAACAAAACAGGTATGTTAAAGATTTCGTTTTTTCCTATGAACTGCGTTCGCGTACACCGAACATTTTTACCCCAGTCACCCCTTCAGATGTGACTTACCTCATTTTTCCCGATCGTTTTTGCAATGGTGATAAAACCAACGACAATTCACCCATGCAATACAACGAAACCGTTGATAGAAAAGCGCTTAAAAAAAGACATGGCGGTGATATCGCCGGAATAAAATCCAAATTAAACTACCTAAAAGACCTTGGCATTACCACTCTTTGGCTCAATCCTGTGCAGGAAAACGATCAACCCGAAGAAAGTTTCCATGGTTATGCAATTACCGACCACTATAAAATCGATCCCCGCTTTGGCACCAATTCCGAGTATTTGTCCCTCAATACAGAAATGAAAAAAATGAACATGAAAATGATCATGGACATCATTCCAAATCACGTTGGACATAACCATTGGATGTACCAGAATTTTGATACAGGTTGGTTCAATTTGAGGGACAGTTTCGTGCAAACAAATTACAGAGCCACGACCATCATGGATCCATACGCTTCAGAGAATGAAAAATCCGTGAATGTTGATGGTGCCTTTGTAAAAACAATGCCTGATTACAACCAAAAAAATGAACACATTGCAAAATATTTGAATCAGCTCTATTTGTGGTGGATTGAATACGCGGGTTTGTCGGGCTATAGAATTGACACCTACCCATACCCCGACCAAAATTACATGAACAATCTTTGTCAATTGATACTTTCTGAATACCCAAAATTCACCATTTACGGTGAAACTTGGGTTCAAACATCAGCAGTTCAAGCGGCATTTACGAAAAACAATATCAAAGGATTTGAGAAAAACCAGCTACCCGGAGTAACCGATTTCGTTTTATGTTGGGCCATGCAAGAAGCTGGAAATAAACCATTTGGATGGACCGAAGGTCTGAACAAAGTATACTTAACTCTAATCGATGATTATTTGTATCAGGATCCAAATAAAAATTGCACTTTCTTGGACAACCATGATCTATCAAGAATTTTTTCAGTTTTAAATGAAGACTTTAACGCTTGGAAAAGATGCAATATGATGCTCCTTACATTAAGAGGTTTGCCTTGTATTTATTATGGAACAGAAATTTTAATGACAGGCACCACCAAAGAAAGTGATGCTTACGTGCGATTCGATTTCCCAGGAGGTTGGCCTGGAGATGAAAAAAACAAATTCAAACAAGACGGCAGAACTTCAAAAGAAAATGAGGCTTTTAACTTCATTAAAACATTGTCGAAATACCGTCAAACACAAAAAGCCATTTCCGAAGGGAAAACCACCCAATTTAGTGGTTCAAATGGCATTTACAGTTATTTTAGACACAAAGATGGCAATGTGGTGATGTGTATTTTCAGCCAAAACAACGAAAAAAGCACTGTGGATATGACCAAATATTCAGAAATAACAAAAGGTTTCACAAAATTAAAAAATGTGCTAACGGGTGAGATTTTGCCTTTAGACAAGACCTTAACTATCGAAGCTCAAGGTTCTATGATTTTTGAACTTGCAAAATAAATAAGAAAAAAGATTTGCAGAAATCGCAAAAATAAACGTCAAAAAAAGAGGTGATCCATTGGTCACCTCTTTTTTAATTTGAAATCTTCAGTTTATAAAATCACTTAGATTGACAATTCATATCCCATCATGCTTCTAAATTGCTCAAGGCGCGCAGCCAAATCTTCTTTTGTCATAGCGGCAATTTTGGTTGTACCAAACTGTTCTACGCAGCAACTGGCCAAAGCGCTTCCGTAAATCACGGCTGTTTTCATGGCTTCAAAATCGGTTCTTCCCACCGATGCCAAGTAACCAATAAAACCACCTGCAAACGTATCGCCGGCACCTGTTGGATCAAACACTTCTTCGAGTGGTAATGCTGGACAAAAGAAAACTTGTCCTTCATTTCCAAACAACAAAGCACCGTGTTCACCTTTTTTAATGATCAAAGTTTGTGGACCCATTTCATGAATTTTACGGGCAGCTTTCACCAGGCTGTATTCGCCGCTTAGTTGGCGGGCTTCTTCGTCGTTAATGGTTAAAACATCAATTTTCTTCAGAACCGCCTTTAGGTCATCCAAGGCAATGTCCATCCAAAAATTCATGGTATCCATCACCACCAATTTGGGTTTAGATTCGAGTCTTTCTAGGGTTGTCAATTGCACTTGTGGAGATAGGTTACCGAGCATAACGAACTCAGGATTTCTCCAATTTTGAGGGACAATTGGGTCGAAATCGCCCAAAACGTTTAATTCGGTAACGAGGGTATCGCGAGAATTCATGTCCATATGATACTTCCCATGCCAAAAGAAAGATTTTTCACCCTGTTTAATTTGCAAACCGGTGGTATCAACATTTCTATTTTTGAGGGACTGGATAAAGTCGAAATCAAAATCATCACCCACAACCGCCACCAAACCAACCTGATTATGGAGGAGAGAAGTTGCAAGAGAGATAAAAGAGGCCGCACCTCCAACAATTTTTCCGGTAGACCCAAACGGGGTGTCGATTGCATCAAATGCCACAGAACCAATAACTAAGAGACTCATGAATATATATTTTT
>CAZYBT010000014.1:0-34071 GCA_964645755.1 uncultured Rhizobium sp. | reverse complement strand
CATATTGAAAAATTAAAAAAATCCTCCGAATTTCGGGGGATTTTTTTTGCAAATATTACAAAAATGAAATACAAAAGAATACTCCTAAAATTAAGTGGTGAAGCCCTGTTGGGGAATCAACAGTATGGAATTGATCCTTCCGTTCTTGAACAATATGCGAAAGAAGTAAAATCAATCGTTGATGCTGGTGTTGAAGTTGCCATTGTGATTGGTGGTGGAAATATTTTCCGCGGAGTTCAAGGAGCGCAAGGTGGTGTGGTGGACCGTGCAACCGGTGATTATATGGGTATGCTGGCTACAATGATGAATGCTATGGCCATTCAAGGTTCTTTTGAGAAATTTGGTATGACAACGCGTCTTTTGTCTGCAATTAAAATGGAACAAATTGGAGAGCCTTTTATTCGTAGAAGGGCTATGCGACATTTGGAAAAAGGGAGAGTGGTGATTTTCGGTGCGGGTACGGGTAATCCTTATTTTACAACTGATACTGCTGCTTCTTTACGTGCCGTAGAAATCGAAGCCGATTTGGTGATTAAAGGAACTCGCGTTGATGGTATTTATGATTCTGACCCTGAAAAGAATCCTTCAGCTAAAAAATACAATGAAATATCGTTTAAACAGGTTTATGATTTGGGTTTGCAAGTGATGGATTTAACAGCAATTACTTTATGCCAAGAAAATAACAAGCCCATTGTTGTTTTTGATATGAATACACCCGGTAATTTATTGAAATTGATGCAAGGTGAGCCAATTGGTACACTTGTTAAATAAATATTAGAGAAGTTTATTTTTAAATAATTGAAAGCCATTGATAGCCTTATCAATGGCTTTTATAATATTGTACAACCACTCATTAGGTCAATTCGCTTCTTTTTCCCATTTTTGTTGTTTAGAATTTATCACACGTATGCACCAATGCGAACTTAAGGTGAATCAACACCTCAAAACAGAATTTGAAAAAGAATATTTGAAAATGGACAATGCTCTGTTGCGTTTGAAATTGTCTAAGCCTGCGTTAAGGGCGCTTTTAAGGCTAAATATTTATAAGTTGGAGGATTTGTGCAAGATTAGGTTAAATGAGCTTGAGAACGCACATGGAATTGGTCCATCAGGAATTGAAAAGTTAAAAGTGTATTTAAAGAAATAGAATCACATTTCATTGAAAAAGCGATTGGCTTCTCAATTTTAAATTGGTTTTTTATTCCTATCCCTAAAATATATGTGCTGTTTTTACGCATTATAAAAGCAGATTGACAATAGAAATGACTGCCAATGGAAATGTCAGATTGGGGTGAATATAAACAAAAAAAGTAGACGAAAATTTCGTCTACTTTCTGTATTATGAAAAATTTATTTCGCTTAAGCTAATGAATTCACGTGCTTTTGCAAACTTGATTTCAAGTTGCTTGCCTTGTTTTTGTGAATTACGTTTTTCTTCGCCAATTTGTCTAAAGCACTAATTGCTGTTAACAATAAAGCCGAAGCCTCCGTTTTATCAGATGATTTACGGATGTTTTTTACTATGTTACGTGCGGTTTTATGTTGATATTTGTTCAACTCGCGCTTAGCCTCATTGGCTCTGATTCTTTTGATTGCCGATTTATGATTTGCCATTTCTTTGCTAAAAAGGAGTGCGAAGATACAATAAACGATTTATAATATCAATATAAATTTGAAAAATTAATCATTTTCCGGAGCCAAACGTACAATCAGCCCATCCAAGTTTTCATGAAGGTGCAATTGACAACCCAAACGCGAGTTATCTTTCACAAAAAATGCCTGGTCTAACATGTCCATTTCAGCATCGGTTTTTTCAGGCAATTCATGGCTACTTTCAATATAAACCTGACAAGTGGCACACATAGCCATACCTCCACATTCTCCTTTCACCGGTAATTCCACGGCTCTACAGAATTCCATTAAGTTTAAATTCATATCAGTGGGTGCCTCATAAGAATTGGCTTTGCCCTCACGATCTATGATGGTGATATTGATAGTGTTATTCTCCATTTTGTTCATTTAAATGTTCTTGATGATTGTTTATGCAAATTCGGAATTTCCCATTTTCAATTTCTTCGAGTACATACAAACACAAATTGTTATGTGCAAAATTGTCCATTTTATGTAATTCGGTACCAGTGAGTAAACAAAGAAAGCTTCTCATTGCCCTTCCATGCATGCAAACAAGTATGGTTTCATGTTGGGTTTCCATCACTTTGGATAATCCCCTTTTTTGGCGTTCGAACATGTTTATAGGAGTTTCACCGCTTTCTATGCACACATCTAATTCTTCATTTCTCCATTTTTCTAAAATTGAAAGGAACGTTTTTGTATTTTCTTCATCGGGTACTTTCCCTTCCAAAATACCCCAATTAATCTCATTGAATTCTGGTAAGATTTCTTGAGGAATATTTTTTTCTTTGAATGGTAAAACGGATTGATGTGTTCTTTTTAGTTCGGTGACGTAAATTTTTTCGAACGGAACATGCTGGTATGCTTGATAAAATTTTCTTGCTTGTTCATGTCCCTCAGAATTTAAATCAGAATCAACACCTGAACCTTGTACAATTCCTTGCTTGTTGAAATCTGTTTGACCATGTCGAATTAAATAAATTGTTTTTTTGGGTTTAGAAGCGGAATTTTGCATGAATGATGGCCAATATTTTTGATGTTGCAAATATAAGCATAGATGAGTTAAACAAGCGTTGTGAGAACACTATGTCGACTGCAATTGGATTAGCATTTACTGAAATTACCCCTTCTATCTTGAAAGGAAAAATGATGGTGAACGAATCGAATTGTCAGCCCTTGAGAATGCTAAATGGCGGAGCATCTATGGCAATTATCGAAATAATGGGAAGTATGGCGGCCAATTTAGTAGTAGATAGAACTAAGTTTGTGGCATTGGGACAATCTATTACTGGAAATCACTTCCGACCGGTGAAAGAGGGTGAAAGTGTAACCGCTGAAGCTATTGCCATTCATCTTGGAAAGAAAAGTCAAGTTTGGGAAGTTTCTATTTTTCAAAGTGAGGGAAAATTGGTGTGTAAAGGTACATTAAACATGGCGGTAGTGCCAATTCCTTCATGAGTTTGGGATTTGCATTTTTTAGAGAACCTCAGACAAATTCCTTGCAGTTTTGCAAAGGTCAAGTTCAATATTTACCGGAAAACTGGAAATTATTAGATGTCTTGGATGGTTTTTTAATTTCACCGTGGTCTAAATCAAATCAAATTTTACATATTCATTGTGAACCAAGAGAGTGTGAAATGAAAATGGTTCATCATGAATTGGTGCAAATGACACAGATTTTGCAATTTTCGGAAGAGAGGAATACTGAATATGCTGAATTTGAGAATCAAATTCAGCATATTCAGAGTTTAATTTCTGGGGGTGATATTGAGAAAATTGTGGCCAGTAGAATCGAAGTTGAATCTATCAAATTCGATTATAATCTAGTTTACAATTGGTTTTTAGAATTGCTTAATCAGCATCAAAATGCTTTTGTTTCATTGGTTTACACCCCGGAATATGGATTATGGATGGGTGCTACACCTGAGGTGTTGTTGCATTTGGATGGGTCGAATTTAACAACTGTAAGTTTGGCAGGAACTTTGGTCAACGAACAGGAAATTTGGACAGGAAAGGAGGAATTGGAGCAAAGTGTTACAACACGGTTTATCAAACAAGTTTTGGAGGAGTTTGGTCAAAATGAATCACAGTTGAGTGAAGTGACTGAAATAAAAAGTGGAGATATTCGGCATTTGAAAAGTCATTTTCAGGTACAAGTTGATCCAGAAAATGTACGCATGATTGTGAATTCCCTTTCGCCAACCCCAGCAGTGGCGGGTTACCCGAAAGATTTGGCCATTCAATGGTTAAAAGAGACAGAGCGATTTAATCGTTCTTTATTTTCTGGTTTCTTGGGGATGAAAGAGTCAAATAAATTGAATTTGTTCGTAAACTTGAGATGTGTACAGTTGACACAAAATCAACAAATTTTTTATGCAGGATGTGGAATTAACCTAGGAAGTAGCGTTGAGAAAGAGTGGTTAGAGACAGAGGCTAAAATGAATGTAACGAGGTCATTCAGATCTTAGTCATCGTCGTCATCTTCATCATCGTCATCGTCGTCATCATCGTCTGATTTTTTAGAAGGTTTTTTCTTCGATGATTTGGGATCTGGCTTTTTATCTTCTTTTTTATCAGATTTTTTTAGAGGAACTACATCCGTTTTTTTCTCTGGATTGGTTGGTTTTTCCTTGCTAGAATCTTTATCAATTTCCTTTTCTGTTTCTTCGCTGTTGATTTTTTTAGAATCCTCAGGGTTTTTTGGTTGTAAATCTTCAGGAAGTGGCAATAATCTTGGATCCAAAGGTTTCGGTTCCTGTGCAAACGACATTGTGGTGAGTGGTTTACGGATGAGTGATTTACCATTCAAAGGATATCCTTCATAATCACCTGTAGGGATGTAATATGCCTTATTACCTCTCACTTTATCGTAGGCAGGCCCCAGATGATCGAGCACAATAATTTTTTCTTCGGGTTGATAACGCAACACCATTTGGGCTGATTTATGATATTCAAACACAACTCTATTGGATGAACTTGGGTCTTCTTCATTGTCTCGAAACAAAGGATATCCGAACAGAGGTTCTCCGTCTTCAAAGTATAAAACATCTAAAATTGAACGATTGCTGCTGGCATTGTGTCCATCAAATCCCATCAATAAATAGAGTGTTTTACCTTGAAATTTATAAGGTTGCATTTGATAATACAAAGCACCTGGCCATTTGTTTAAGGTGTATGTTTCATCTTCACAATCTTTTGCCAAATTTTCGGAGGTGTCTAATAAAATAAATGTTCGAACTTGCTTTTTGATGCGTTGTTGAATGACACCGAAATGCATGAATTTTCCATTCAATAAAATGGCATTGAAACTAAAAATGCGAACATTTGCATCTTTATGTTGGGCAATTGGAATGGTTGTGTATTTGAGTGAGTCGAAGGGATAATTAAATGAAATAGGGTTCAGTAGTCCTTCTAAAAGAAGGTCTTGAATTTCGTATGATGATTTAATTCTTTCAGAATCCGATGGTGCGGCGAGTGGCTTTAAATTGATTTGTAAAATCTTTTTTTCAAGATCAATTGGCGACAAAAAATCCTGAGCCAAAGTAACATTGGGCAAGAAAAAATAAACAATAAAAAGAGTAAAATAAAGAGGTTTACGCGCCATATTCATTTATAGTTAACGTGGAACTCAATGAATTTATTGAAAGCGGGATTGAAAATTAACAATTTTCAATGACCATGGCAGAAGCACCACCACCGCCGTTGCAAATTCCAGCACCGCCTAGTTTACCATTATTTTGTTTCAAAACGTTGATTAAGGTAACGATAATTCTGGCACCAGAAGCTCCGAGAGGGTGTCCTAAAGATACAGCACCGCCGTTTACATTAACTTTATCGGAAGACAAATTTAATAATTTATTATTTGCCAAACCAACCACGGCGAAGGCTTCGTTTAACTCAACAAAATCTAAGTCACTTACTTCAACTCCAGCTCTTTTTGCAGCAAGAGGAAGGGCTTTAGACGGGGTTGTAGTAAACCATTCTGGAGCTTGTTCAGCATCTGCGGCGCCAACAATTTTCGCTAACGGGGTAAGTCCTAATTCCTTTAACTTTTCACCGCTAACAAGAATCACGGCTGCGGCTCCATCATTGATTGTACTTGCATTTGCTGCAGTAACTGTTCCGTCTTTTTTGAAAACAGTTCTCAAAGTTGGAAATTTAGCGAAATCAACACTTTTGTATTCTTCATCTTCAGAAACAATGACTTCACCTTTTCTGGTTTGAACAGAAACGGGAGCAATTTCGTTGGCAAATTTTCCCTCAGCCCAAGCTTTTGCTGAACGCTCATAGCTCATTTGCGCGAAGTTGTCTTGATCTTCTCTGGTGATATTGTATTCCGCTGCACAAAGTTCAGCGCAGCTACCCATTAATTCTTGGCTGTAAACATCGGTTAATCCATCGGTGATGATACCATCTACCAATGACGTATTTCCATATTTGAAACCAGAACGTGAATTTGGCAAATAATGAGGCACTTGACTCATGTTTTCCATTCCACCAGCAACAACGATATCTGCATTTCCCAATTGAATGCTTTGGGCTGCTAGGGCAATGGCTTTCATACCACTAGCACAAACTTTGTTCACAGTGGTTGCTGGAACGTTATCAGAAATGCCTGCAAAACGAGCAGCTTGTCGGGCAGGAGCCTGGCCTATTCCAGCTTGCAACACACTCCCCATGATCACTTCTTCAACTGAGTTAGGGTCGATATTTGCTTGTTCTAGAGCAGCTTTAATTGCAACAGCGCCAAGCTTTGTAGCTGAAACAGAAGACAATGAACCATTGAAACTTCCTAGGGGTGTGCGTTTAGCACCAACAATAAACACTTCTTTTGTCATACCAATAAAATGAAGTACAAAGGTATTCAAATTAGGTCAAACCTGAAAATGGAATTACCTATATTTGCGCTGTGATTCTAATCATTGAATCTTCGGCTAATTTTCCTTCCGTTGCAATTTGCAGCATCAACGGTGATTTGAACTTTTACCAAGTTGAAAACATCCCTCAATGTCATTCTGAAAAGTTGCCAGTTCTTGTTCAGGATGCGCTTAATTGGTTGTTAGATAATGGCTTGGAGCTAACTGCGGTTGCAGTTAATTCTGGCCCAGGTAGTTACACAGGATTGCGAATAGGGGTTAGTTTGGCAAAAGGAATTTGCTATGCGAAGCAAATTCCGTTACTTGCTATTGATGGATTAAAGGCAATGGCCCAAGATGTTTTGAAATTAAACCCACAGATGGACATGGTTTTTTCAATGCTCGATGCCCGTAGAGATGAGGTTTTTTTAAAAAAAGTAAACAGATTCGGCGTTCATTCAGATATAGAAGCAGTGATATTAACTGAGAATCTTTTTGCTGAAAATTGGGAATCTGTTGCCTTTGTTGGTAATTCTAATGAAAAAGCTATGAGAATTCTCAATGTAAACCCTGCCATTAAAGCAGATGGACCGTTTGCCAATCAGTTTGTTGATGTTGCCAGTGAGCTTTTTCAAAATCAGAAATTTGAAAATGTAGCCTACTTTGAGCCTTACTATTTAAAAGATTTTGTACCAGGAATTAGTAAAAAGTTTGCAGTTTGAAAATCGTATTCATTGATAATTTCGACAGTTTTACCCATAATTTGATTCATTACTTGAAAATTACTGGTTGTGAAGTTGTAATGTATCACCACCATGAACTTTTCTCAAACCAGTCTTCTATTCTTGAATCCAATGGCATTGTCATTGGTCCAGGTCCAAATTCACCTCGCAATGCAGGTGAGTTGATGTCGTTTTTGCCCATTTTAATTGAAAAGCGTATGCCAATTCTTGGCATTTGTTTGGGACATCAAGCATTGGGTGAATATTTTGGAATGAAATTATCATTGGCTCAACGGCCCATGCATGGAAAATCATCCGAGATCGATCATCATGGAAAGGAATTGTTTTTAGGGATTTCAACACCCATGAAAATTGGTCGTTATCATTCATTAATAGTGGAACAAATTGAATGTGATTCGCCAATTGAAGTTCTAGCGGAAGTTAACCAAGAAGTCATGTCATTTAAACACAGGGAATTACCAATTTTTGGTGTTCAATTTCATCCAGAGAGTGTGTTGACGCCAGACGGACAACAAATGATACAGAATTGGGTTAACTTATTGAAATAGTTGAACTGTTTTGATGATGGAATTGACACCATAACCTGCAATCTCATAAAGAATATCATTGCTTCCATGTGTGATGAATTGGTCTGGGATTCCCAAATGAATCCATTTGCCATCAAAAGCATTTTGAATTTCTACAGTTTCGCCAAATCCACCTTGAATACTTCCGTCTTCAACGGTGATAATGACAGAATATTTGGTTAAATCCATGATTTTCCATGGTTTTATTTGCAAAAAATGCAAATGTTCAACTTCTAATTGTCCAATTGAAATAGCCTCATCAACAAGATTAGACGCATGTCCGGTTGAAAAAATTGCCACTTTGTTTTGTATTGAATTTTTCTTTGGGGGAAAATTATTTTCAATTAAAATTGGGGGTAATTCCCATTGATGATTGTTTAAGGTTCCTTTGGGATATCTAATGGCAATAGGTTTGAGACAATCAATGCCATAACAAATAGCATCACATAATTCTTGTGCATTTTGAGGTGCGAAGATTTCAATGTTGGGAATACAATTTAAAAAGGAAATATCGAAAGCACCGTGATGCGTGGGTCCATCTTCTCCAACCAACCCTGCCCGATCGATACAAAAGATTACAGGTAAATTTTGAAGTGCAACATCATGAACGAGTTGATCATAAGCTCGTTGTAAAAACGTAGAATAAATATTCACAATTGGAATTTTACCTTTTGCCGCTAATCCTGCGGCGAAAGTCACAGCATGTTGTTCAGAAATACCAACGTCAAAAAATCGGTTGGGATATTTTGTCATGGCATCAAGCATTCCGCAGGAGCTCGGCATCGCAGGTGTAATTCCTACAACATGGGCATGTTTCTCGGCAATTGCCATGAGTATTTCAGAAAATACGTCTTGCCATTTTTTAGCTGGAGCACTTTGGGGTTGGATTTTGACATATTTATTTGTGCTATGGTATCTTGTTTGTTCCTTTTCAGCAGGTTCGTACCCTTTCCCTTTGATGGTTTTTACGTGTAATAATTTTGGGCCTTTTATTTTTTTGAGGGACGCTAAAGCGACGGTTAAATCAGCGATACTGTGACCATCGATTGGTCCTACATAATGCAAACCAAACCATTCTATCCAATTTTGAATCATGTTTGATTTGCTATTCATTAAATGGTGGTTTAATGCTCCGGTATTTGGATCTATGCCCATCTGATTATCGTTCAGAACCACAATGATGTTCAAATTACTGCCCCAAAGATTGTTCAGTGCCTCATAGCTCATTCCTCCTGTTAACGCCCCGTCACCAACAACGGCTATATAATGGTTGTTGAGTTGATCGATTTGCGCTGCTTGAGCCATTCCCATTGCTGCTGAGATAGCAGTGCTTGAATGTCCTGTTCCAAATGCGTCGTATTGACTTTCGGTCATTTTGGGAAATCCAGAAATGCCACCAAAATTTCTGATGTTTTGAAGGTCAGAGAGTCTGTTTGTTAGCACTTTGTAGGGATAAGATTGATGTCCCACGTCCCAAATAATTTGGTCGGAATTTACATTGAATTGATTGAGTAAGGCAACTGTTAGTTCAATTACACCAAGATTTGCAGCAAAATGACCACCATTTTCTAAAATTGTGTGAATGATAAAATCACGCAATTCATTTGCAAGAACAGATAATTCATCTGTATTTAGATGTTGTATCTGATGAGGCTGGTGGATGTCATTGAGCATTGTTGCAAAATTAACGCTTTCACGAAAGAAAATGTTCATTTGTCATGGTAAAAAGGATGGATGAATTTACAGATTATAAATTATGCAATCTTAGGATTTGTAAATTTTATGTCATAAATTAATTTTCAGATGATAAAAAATATTGAGTAAAAGATGAAAGAAGACCGAAAATATATGAAAATGAATGAAATAGTGTTAATTGTAATTCGTCGTTAAAGATTAATTATTAATCGAACCAAAATAGATATTGTAGATTTTTTTTCTCAATTTTGCAGTGAACTAAAACAAACGTTAAATAATTTTAAAAAATTTCTTAGATGAAAAAGGATAAAAAAGAAAAAGATATGGTTACAGAGCCAAAGAAGAGGGGCAGAAAACCGGGTTCAAAGAATAAAACCAAAGGCAAAAGAACATCGAAAGGTGGCACATTTAGTATGTTTGACATGTTAGAAAAGGAGATACAAAATTTGTCTATTTCATTGCAAAAGGCCCAAGAAATGGCAGCAAAGGAATTGGAGAAGTTAGAGTCTAAAAACAAAAAAGAGATAGAAAAAGTAAAAGATAAAGCCAATATTTCTATCAAATTATGGAAGAACCGTGCCAAAGATTATCGTCAAAAATTGACAACGGGCGGAAGCATGCGTCGTTCTGTTGGTCGTCCAGCTAAAATTGTTGTAAAGCCAGCAGGTAAGCGAGGTCGTCCAGCAAATACAGGCGGAAAGAAAGGTGGCGGAAGAAAGAAAGCTGGTGAATTAACCAAAAAAGATATTATTTTAAACTACATGCGCACACTTTCTTCGCCAATCACTTCAAAGGAATTGATTCAAAACTTATTCCAATTAAGTGGCGAAAAAGATCAAAAGCGATACTCACAAGGCATCTACACCACACTTACACAGATTTACAAATCTGGAGAGTTGAGAAACAATGGTGGAATGATTGAATTGAAGAAATAAATTTATTTAGTTACAAATACAAATCGAGGGTTTTGCGAAAAATCCTCGATTTTTTTTGCGTGGAATTTTGAGTTAAATAAATTCACAACATCATCGCAATGGTCTTGATGAGTTTCCATCCATAATTGTGCATTGGGATTTGTATTCATCTCAAAAAATTTAAATAAGGCTTCATAAAATTCCAAAACGTTTTGGTTTACAAACAATGCTAAATGTGGTTCAAAGTTAGTCACACGTTTATCCATATTTAATATTTCTAATTTATCGATGTATGGAGGATTACTTACAATAATGTCATATTGATTGTGCGCATTTGAGAAATTAAAGAAATCGCGTTCAATAAAATCTATTCTGTTTTGAACTTCATATTTTATTGCATTTGAATGTGCAACGGCAAGTGCATTTTTAGAAATATCGATTGCATCAAAAATCCATCGTTCTTTTTTTAATGTTAAAGTAACTGGTATACATCCGCTTCCTGTTCCAATGTCAATACCTTTTAGCGCAATATTGGAATTGTTGAATTGCAAAATATGTTCACACAATTCCTCTGTTTCTGGTCTCGGAATTAAAGTATATTCATTTACATTAAAAACAAACTGATGGAAATAGGCATGTCCAAAGATATACTGAATTGGCTTACCAGTAATTAATTCAGACAACCAGTGATTCAAATTATTTAATTTTTGTTCATCCGTTTTACAAAGATCTAAATGCTCTTTGAACCATTTCCAAAATTCAAATATTTCAGATTCACTGAAGTGATTTTTACAGACCTCTTTGAAGGTTTTTTTTAAGTCAAGCTGGTTCAATTTGATGTGGGATTGAATACGGTAAATCTGAAAAGTTGTCTGCAAATGTCTGCATTTGGCAAGAGACCTTCAAGTTTTATGACATAATTTTCAGTTGTTAGATAATTTCCTCGAAAAATTGGTTGAATAGATAAACTTCCAGTGCTGCCAACACTCATGTTTTGAATATTGTGTTCAATTAAAGTGCCGTCTTTTCGGTAAATACTGGCATTTAAAATATACCCTGCTGAATTAAAGTGATAGTCAATAATCAATGGATTTGCTTGGTTATTGGCAACGTAAATTTTATTATTTCTAAGATCAAAATGATTTTGAGGGATTTGTCCCTCAAGAAAAAAAACAGAATTCTGAGTACCTGGTGTACCAAATTGATTTTCCATGGTTGCACTTGTCCAAGATTGCAAAGCATTGCTATTGAGATTGTAATTGTATTTTTCAAGAGATATTCCTGTGGTTTCTTGATAAAAGGGGGAATGCATGTTTTCAGAATAGCTCATTTTGGCTATGGATTCAGTGAACTGCTTCAATTGTGTCAACTCCAAATGTCCTAATTTGCTGTCGAAATTGGGAAAACCTTGGTAGTCAATTATATTGAATTTATTACTTGAGGGAAACTGGAGTATCAATTTCATTTTATCGTTTGTAAATGCAGATATTTCATTGGGGTAAATGAGCCATCGCTCATCATTTTTCAATGGAATCTGATATTTTATTGCCACACCATTGTCTTCGTATATGTTTAGCAAAATTTGATTCCAAAAGATAGGGAGTGTATCGATATTACTCAGTTCTATAAAATCAAATGAACCAGTGAAATTATGGAATAGCAATTCATTAAAATCCAATTTGTTGCCAATTGTAGATTCTTTATAAGCGTAAATATTTTGTTGGGGAATGATCAAAACGGAATCAAATTCACGTAAATTAAAAATTTGAAGTTTGTGGAAATTGGTCATTTGTTTTGGAATTAAACCGTGCATAATTGTAGGAGTTTTATGTTTGAGCGATATATCAAAATTGCCCATTTTTGTCCAATACGTTTTATTTGGGTCTATTGTTTGATTGAGTCTTACAAACACAGAATCCTCATTGTAGTAGGCTTCAATAATAGCGATTGAAGGAGTGTTGTTTGAAGATGTATTGAGTGAGATTATTCCTGGAGTTCCTCCTGACTGAGCATTGTTTTGCCAGTTGTTTAACTCATAACCTCCCAAGTTTGAATTGATTTTTTCGAGAGAATAGCCGCCGCTTCTGTAGTTCCAATGTGTTAAGTTCGGATGGTATTGGAAATGAAAAACAGTTTGATTATCAATGGTTTTTAAGACCACATGATCTTCATCTTGATTGAAACTTGGAAATGAATTTACACCCAAACAAGGTAAGTTTTGAAAAAATAGGGTGTCGTTATTGGCAACTAGCAGGAGGATTTTTTTGGGAGGAAAAAAGAAATGAGGTAGGTTGCATTTTCCAACTTGGTCAGAGAGTATTAGTGAGTTTAAATTGAATGTTTTGTTGCTGTTGTTGTAAATTTCAATGTATTTTTTTTCAGGAAGTTGTCCGAGGCTAGGCGTAGGTTTGCACATGACTTCGGTGAGGATTATTTCACCAAATTTTGGGGTGTCGATATACACGTACTTCAATGAAATATTTTGATTGAGTTTATTTCCTGATAGGTCTTTTAAATTGTGTACGCTTAAGGTCAATGAGTCAAATGATTTTTTCCGAGGGTTAAGTATGCTTAAATATGCACCATTTGAATCGTTGGAAATTTGGATTTTTTGAATTTTGAATTCATTCATTGAACAATTGGTTGAGTCAAAGCTCTGAATTTGTTCATTCAATGAAAGTTGTAATGTTTGATTGTTTAATTGCTTAAAGTGCAAAATTTGGGGTGGAAATGTATCGTTCCGAATGTTGCCAATATACAATTTTTGAAAAGAGTGTTTAGCAATTGCAGAGCCACCAAATTGAGTGATTCGGTAGAAACCTGAAATCCAAATTTTCGATGGAAAAAGTTGAGAAAAATTGAGGTTCTTTTTTGATTTTGGGATATCCATTTTTTGTTCAATGGAGAATTGATTATTGAAAAATTTAATTTTAAAATTTCCAGAGAAATTTGAAATGTTAAATTCTTGTTCAGGTCCTTTAAAAAATAGACTGTCGTTAATAAAAAATTGAAGTTGGTCAGAAGAGTTTCCGAGTCGAATAAAAGTGTTTTTATGATTTGAATCTGTGAGTCCAATATCAATAAAATTGGCACTAGAAAGATTGATTCCTGCAGTTACCTGAGAGGAAAATTCAATATTTGTTTGTGGTAAAAAATTAAATGTTAGTCCATAGCTATGTTTGTTAATATTGTTGGAATTGCTCGTGAGTTGAGCATTTTTTCGGATAAAAAAGGAAGTGTCGCCGGAGATATATTTAGGCCAACTGCTGTTTAAAAAGCTGTCTGAAATTGAATTTTGAGCGTCAATGTCCCTCAAAAAAAGTTGAAAAAAGAGACAGATAAAGAGCTTAATGCTTGCGGTTTTTCCAGTGAACCTTTTGAAAAGGCGTGGCGATACCAATGGCAGGAATGAAAAAATTCTGGAAGAGCGAAGACCAAAGAATTTCGGAATTCTGTATGGGTTGGTTAAATTTTTTAAAAATAATTCGGATTGAGAATAGGTCGGAGATGGCTTTTCCCAGCCATAAAATTGCAGTAATTTCATAGTGGTTTAATACCATAGAACAAATGGTAAAACCCCAAAAGAATATGAAAAACAGTGCCAAAAAAATTTGCGATTTTGCGGTATTTTGAGTGCTTTGATGAATGGTTTTTTTAACCCATCTAATACGTTGATGCCAAAGTTCTGAGAAGTGATTCAAAACATTGGAATAGACGGCTGCATTGGGGTTGGTGGTCCACAGAATTTTATGTGGATCAAATTGATAGAATGCTTCTAAAGTAAAAATATCGTCACCACCGGGAATTTGCAAATTGTTATGAAAAGGATTGAGTTGAAGAAAAAAAGATTTATCATACATCAAATTTGCACCGTTTGCCATTGTAGGTTTATTGGTTTTATTTTGATAAAATCCGAGTGCAACAAGCACGGTATTTTCAATTTTTTGATATGAATGAATGAGGTTTCGTTGTTTTGCTTTAAAGAAAACAGGGGCAATGAGTAAATGAATTTGATTGTTTATGAATGTTGAATAGAGCTCTTTTATTGTTTCTGGTTGGAATTCGCAATCGGCGTCGGTGGTTAAAATGATGTTATTTTTTGCTTCATTGATGCCTTTTATGATGGCCATTTTTTTTCCTGATTTATTGGAATCAAGTTGAAACAGTTTGCAATTGAGTTTCGAGTACGCAGGGTGGTTTTTTATGGTAAACTGTGATTGGTCGGAGCTGTGGTCATCAATAAAAATAAACTCGATGTCCTCTTTGTTGATTAAATTCAACATTGAGTCTAATAGGGGCGATATTCTTTCCGATTCGTTTCGAAAAGGAATCATAACCGAAATAGAAATAGATTTGTGAGGATTTTCTTTTTTTTGAGGGATATTCTCGAAATGGCAAGCAACTTTAATCCAAATATAGGTGTAAAGTGCAATTGTTAAAATTGAAAAAACTGCAAATAATTTGGGTAAATTGTTTTGCAATATTTCCAAAATATGGTTCACAATTGATGCGTTTGGATGATTTTTCTTTCAATTGCAGAGGTTGAAAATCCTGGCAAAAACTCAATGGTTTTAACGATTCCGCCATGTTGGATTACCCAATCGGCCCCAACGATATTTTCTATTGTGTAATCGGCGCCTTTCACCAAAACATCTGGAGTAATGAGTTCAATGATTTCCTTTGGTGTGTCTTCATTGAATAGAACCACGGCACTTACGAATCCAAGACTTGCCATTACATGAGTTCGTGAATATTCATTTTGTAGAGGACGAGCAGGCGATTTATCGAGCCGTTGCACAGATTCGTCGGTATTCAGAGCAACAATGAGAAAGTCACCAAGTTGCGAGGCTTCTTCAAGGTATTGCACATGTCCTGCATGTAAAATATCGAAACAACCATTGGTAAAAACAATTTTTTTCCCTTGTGATTTGATTTCACTTACATTTCGAGAAATGTTGGATTGAGGCCAGATTTTGGTTGAAGTATTATTGTTTGGCATTTAACTTTTGAATTTCGATAAACAGCAATAAATAACATAAAGCTCCGATCAGAATATGAAAAATATTCGAGAATGCGATATTGAAAATGCCAAAAGTTTGAGCTTGGTCGTGGTTCATATGGTATATAAACTCTAGACCATAAGCAATAACGGCCCAAACACCTGCGCCACCAGGTAGGGGAATAACAACACCAATTGCTGAGAAAATGAGAATTCCAAGTGCATTGGCAATTGTAAAATGTTCGGTGATTCCAAGAGCTTGCAATTGAAAATACATTCCTCCCCAATAACCTAGCCAAATAGCAAATGAAACAACCGCAAAAAGCATTGGATTCTTTACTAAAAATATACTTTTGAGTCCGGTAAGCAGTCTTCCTGCAAGGCTGTCTTGGTTGTTCTTACTTCCTTTGATGAATTTTTTATATACAAAAAATCCTACAGCAACAATCACTGGAATAAAGATAAGAAGCCATAGGTTGTTTAAAATTGGAGCAAAAACGTATTGGTTAGCAAACCCGAAAAATTGGTCAAATTGCACCAATAAGCAAAGTAAAGCCAATACAATCATAAAAATGAGATCCACAATTCTTTCAGTGATTACGGTTCCAATGAGGATTTCGAGCGGTACTTTTTCACTTTTTGTGGTTAAAGCACAACGCACAACTTCACCTCCACGGGAGGTAGCGGCGTTTACTAAATATCCAGCCATGACGGAGTAAAAGGTTCTCCTATGATTGAGCTTGAAATTAGCTGTTTCTGTGAGCATATTCCAGCGATAAGCTCTCAGAAAATGCGCACCTAACATGATGATACTGCCCATACCAATCATTGCATAGTTTGCATCTTTAATTGATTGTATGGTTTTGTTCCAATCTGTTTTGTATCCGATAAATCCGAAAACAACGATTGCTAGAACAATCATGATGATGGTGGAAAGGTGCTTTTTCAAATTTATAAAGTTAAACGGTTTTGTCGGTCTGGGAAAATATTTTGAGGTTGGTGTTTTTTAGCATGCTCAATTTCCATAGAAACAAATGTCATGATAATGAGTTCATCACCCACTTGTCCTTTTCTTGCTGCTGCTCCGTTGAGACCAATAATTCCAGTTCCTCTTTCGCCTGCAATGATGTAAGTTTCGAAACGTTCGCCATTGTTATTATTAACAATAAGCACTTTTTGATTGGGAATCATTCCTGCCGCATCTACCAAATCCATATCAATGGTAATGCTACCTGTGTAGTTCAATTCCGTTTGGGTTAAACGAACATTGTGAATTTTTGCTTGAAGTACTTCGATGTACATGTTACTGCAAAGTTAATTTGAAAAAATGTAATCGCAATCAAATAGATATAATGTTTGATGTATTTTCGCAGTGTGCAATTTACATCTATCATCGTGGAAAAAGCAGTTGATGCGTTATCGGGGTTCCCGGGAATTGGCAAAAGAACGGCTTTGAGGTTGGTGATGTACTTATTGAAGCGACCGGAGATAGAGGTTTCACAGATGGCGGAGTCCCTCTTGAAGTTGAAAACAGAGCTCCATTTGTGCGAAGAATGCTGCAATGTAAGCGACACGAAAATATGTGCAATTTGCAATGAAACGATGCGCCAAAATGATGTGATTTGTGTTGTTGAGGATTTTTCTGATCAAATGGCGGTTGAATCTACCTCTCAATTTCATGGTAAATATCATATACTTGGCGGCTTAATTTCTCCGATGGATGGAATTGGTCCAGACGATTTGTCGATACAAAAACTGGTAGAGCGTGTTTCAAGGCATCAAGTTACAGAAATTATATTGGCGTTGAGTGCAACAGTTGAAGGAGATACCACAATGTATTATATTGCAAAAAAAATGCAACCGTTCAATGTGAAGATTTCATGTATTGCACGAGGGATTTCAGTAGGTGGTGAAATTGAATACGCCGATGAAATAACTTTGGGTAGAAGTTTAATGAATAGAACGAGTTACACCATATAACATGCATAAACTTTCTGTTGTTATTGTCAATTATAATGTAAAACACTTTCTCGAGCAGGCGTTGCTGTCTGTTGAGAAAGCCATTCAACAGCTCGATGCAGAGGTTTGGGTGGTAGACAATAACAGTGTAGATGGTAGTATGGAAATGGTGGCATTGAAGTTTCCTTGGGTGAAAACCATTATCAATACAGAAAATGTTGGGTTTTCAAGGGCAAACAATCAGGCCATCCGTGAGAGTCAAAGTGAGTATGTATTGTTGTTAAATCCAGATACCGTTTTACAAGAAAACACACTCGAAAAATGTGTTCATTACCTTGATGAAAATCTAAAAGTTGGAGGTTTGGGAGTGCGAATGATCGATGGTAAAGGGAATTTTTTGCCAGAGAGTAAACGTGGACTGCCAACCCCGAAAGTGGCATTTTTTAAGATGACAGGATTGGCCAATTTATTTCCAAAATCCAAATATTTTGGTCGTTACCATATGAAATACATTCCTGAGCACGAAACCCATGAAGTGGAAGTATTGTCGGGGGCATTTATGATGATGCGCAATGTAACTTTGCAAAAAGTAGGTTTGTTGGATGAAGCATTTTTTATGTATGGTGAAGACATTGATTTGAGTTATCGCATTTTATTGGGAGGGTATAAAAATGTATATTTTGCAGATACAACAATTATTCACTATAAAGGTGAAAGTACCAAAAAGAAGTCTGCCAATTATGTAAAGGTTTTTTACAATGCCATGGTACTTTTTGCGCAAAAGCACTATTCCCAAAATATGGCAGGTTGGTTTGCATTTTGGGTAAGACTTGCCATTTATTTCAGAGCCATATTGGCTTTGATTTTCAGGGGTGCGCAGGCTATTTTTCTGCCAGCTTTAGATTTTACGGGAATCTACTTGGGTTATTATGGGATAGCCAAATATTGGGAGTTGTATCACAAGTTTGTAAGGGGATTTTACCCGAGTGAATATTATTTGGTTCATATTCCATTTTATGCACTGTTGGTATTAATTGCGGTTTTTATTTCTGGGGGATATGATACTCCGTTCAAGGGCAGGAGATTGTTGAGAGGCACAACAATAGGGGCTATTGCATTGTTTGCGATTTACGGATTTTTGCCAAAAGATTTGCAATTTTCGCGAGCAATCATTGGATTAGGTTCGGCATGGGCAATAGGGGTGATGTTTGGAATTCGATTACTTGCTCAATCATTGAAACTCGGAGGAATCTCATTAACCTCCAACTCTGAAAAAAGAATTTTAATTGTAGGTTCTCAAAATGAAGCAATACGCATTCAAGAATTATTGAATAAAAGCAACGTGAATCATAATATGCTCGGTTGGGTTTGTCCCAAAAGTGAGCGCGTAGATGGTTTCTTGGGTGGTATGCATCAACTTTCGGAAATCATAGAAATATATCAAGCCAATTTGGTTATTTTCAGCGGAAGAGACGTTCATTCGGCAGAAATCATGAAAACCATGTCAGAATTTGCTAAAACTGGAATTCAATTAAAAATTGCGCCTGATAAAGGAGAGTTTATCATTGGTTCCAACTCGAAAAATGATCCAGGTGAGCTCTATACTGTAGAGGTGCAATATGAGTTGGCAGAACAACATCAACAAAGACGAAAACGTATTTTTGATATATTATTAACTTTGGTTTTAATTGTGCTGTTTCCTATTTTCTTTTTGATTGGTATGGTGCAATCAAATATTTTTAAAATGTACCAAAACCTGTTTTTTGTGTTGATTGGGTTGAAAACATGGGTGAGTTATGATGGACAAAAATCGGCAGAGTTTTTACCAAAATTGAAACCTGGCGTATTCAAACCGAGTGGTAATTGGACAAATACCAATTTTGAAGGGAATGTGAATCACCTTTATGCAAAAGAATATCAAGTGACAAAAGACGTATCTACCATCTTAACATCAGTGTTTAATTGAAAAAATCGAATGAGCACTAAAAAATTGAATGCGTTTGAAATCAAGAGAATCATCAAGATTGTTCTCTTACTGTTAGCATTGTTGATTAGTGTGGTTACCTTGTTTTTGTCGCAGAGACTAGTGAATAAAATAGCGGCAGAAGAAACAAAAAAAATGGAAATATGGGCCGATGCTGAGCATATTCTTTCAGATCCAGATAGCGAAGGAGATCTGGGGTTTCACTTAAAAATCATTCAATCTAATACAACCATACCGGCAATTTTGGTGAGTGAAACAGGCCGGGTCATTCAACACATCAATTTGCAAAAAGAAGGAGCAAAGAAAAAAATTACGGAAGTAGAATTACTCGAGAAAATTGAGGAGTTTAACTCTGAAAATACGCCAATCGACATTCCCATAGATGAGAAAACTGTTTACAAGGTATACTACGGAAAGAGTACAGTGTTGAAGCAACTGGAGTATTACCCCTATGTAGTGTTGGGTATCGTGGCACTTTTTATGTTGGTGAGTTACGTTGCGTTTTCTTATTCGACACGTAGTGAACAAAATCAAGTTTGGGTGGGTTTGGCGAAAGAAACAGCGCATCAATTGGGGACGCCTATTTCGAGTTTGATGGGTTGGATTGAGTGCTTAGAAATGGATATTATTCCTGAAAATGCGCCTTCGGAAATGCGCAAAGACATTGATCGGTTGAAAATTATCACTGAGCGCTTTTCAAAAATAGGTTCTGAACCAGTTTTAGCCGCGGTTGATTTTAATTCGGTATTAAAAGAATCTATTGCTTATATGCAGTCGAGGTCGGGTGTGAATGTGAATTTCGATTTAAAACTACTGCCCAATTCTGTTTTGGTCGATATCAATGTAAATTTGTTCAACTGGGTTGTCGAAAATTTGATCAAAAACAGCATCGATGCCATGGATGGTAAGGGAGATTTGCATTTTGTTGTTGATCAAAAAAATGACAAATTGATTGTTGATTTTTCGGATAATGGAAAGGGAATTGCACGAAATCAACTAAAAAATATTTTTAAACCAGGGTTTACAACCAAAAGAAGAGGATGGGGTTTGGGCTTGTCTTTGGCAAAAAGAATCATTGAAGATTATCATCGGGGACAAATTTTTGTGAAGGAGAGTGTTCCTCAGGTTAAAACCACGTTTAGAATAATTTTAAATATCCATCAATAAACTCTTTTATATTTGAAATATGTTACAGCGAATTCAAACACTTTATTTATTTTTAGTTTTCACAATTGATACATTGTTACTCATTGCAAATCCCATTTATGCCGAATTTAAAATGAGAATAGAAGATTTAAAATCGCCTTCATCTGTGCTGATGCAGTTTTGGAAACAAGTGAGCATGGGAGCAAATCAAGAGTTACCAATAGAAAGTTATAAATTTTTGAACTTGGTATTTATGTTAATGATTGCCGCCTTAGCAGTTTATGCTATTTTTTTATATCAAAATAGAAAAGCACAAATTAAAATTTCGCGATTTTTAATCGCAGCAAATACAGCATTTTTGGTTGTGATTTTGGTTGATTTTTACCTCACCAAGCAACAATTTGTTGATCTTATCACACTGAATAATTTGGGGTATCAAATCGTGTGGCCAATTTTAATGTTCGTGCTTTCGATATTGGCCTTTATGGGCATTCGCAGCGATGAAAAATTGGTGCAAAGTATGGATAGAATTCGATGAGGATTTTATTTTTGGTTGTTGCATTTTATTTGTTTATTTCTGAGGGACATTCTCAGGGAATGACAAGAAACGTCCCTCAAAAACAGAAGATAAAAGGACAATCAGATTATTCGAGTGATTTATTTCTTACCCCTTACGAAAAAGGAAATTTCACCAAAACGGCCACTTATTCAGAGACTATTCAATGGTATAAAAGAGTGCATGAAGTTTTTTCAGGAAGAACAGCGTTTTTTGAAATTGGAACTACCGATATAGGGCTTCCAATGTATTGTTTTAAAATTACTGGAATTTCGAATATTGCGAATCCAAATCAACCTGTTGAACGTCAAAAAGTATTGATTAATAATAACATACATCCGGGTGAGCCAGAAGGTACCGATGCTAGTATGTTGTTGGTGAAAGATATGCTAACCGATGGTCATCGTTTTAGGCATACATTAAACCGTGTTGATGTTTATATCATTTTGCAATTCAATGTTGATGGCACTTTAAACCGCAGCGCAACCTCCAGAGCCAATCAAAATGGGCCAGACGAATATGGCTTCAGGGGAAATGCAAAAAATTTGGATTTAAATCGTGATTTTGTAAAACTCGATAGCAGAAATACCCAGACGTTGGTTTCATTTATGTCCAAAGAGAAGTTTGATTATTTTGTTGATAATCATACTTCAAATGGTGCTGATTATCAATATACGTTGACGTATTTTCATACAAGAATTGAGAAATTACCTTCTCATTTGGTAAAAACAACTTTGATGGTAGATTCGATGCTGAAGAGTTCGTTGCTAAATGCTGGCTGGCCTACTTCTCCTTATGTGAATACCATGCAAGAAGTTCCGGATAGCGGTTTGGTTGGCTTTTATGAATCACCAAGATATGCAACCGGATGGGCTTCATTAAAGCATACAATTGGATTTACAGTTGAAACACATATGTTAAAACCTTTCCATACTAGGGTTGATGCAACCAGGGATTTTTTAGAGAACTTTTTAAATTGTGTAGCTAGTGAACAAATTTTTGCTCAAAAGAAGAACGATCAGTTGAATTTTCGTAGGAGGAGCAAAATGTCTTTGGTTAAGTATAATCATTTCAAGCTGGATCCCCAGAGTTATGAGTGGATGGATTTTCTTGGGTATGAATTTGGGTACAAGCCAAGTGGTGTTTCGGGGCTTCCAAGGTTGTATTATGATCGCAATAAACCAAAAACAGTTCGTTTAAAATATTACAATCGTTATGTTCCAACTGATTCAGTTCAATTGCCCAAGGCATACATTGTTCCTTTTGCTTACAAAGAGGTAATTGACCGTTTGAAGATGAATGGAATCGACATGAAGTCAATTAAGGCTGATTCTAGACTGATTTGCAATGTTAGTTATGTTGAAGATTATAAAACGGTCAAAGATCCTTATGAGGGACATTATTTGCACTCTCAGGTTAAAACGAGAGACACAATGATGAAGCTGAAAGTATTTGCCGGAGATAAGTTGGTGTATGTGACTCCTGAAAATGCTGATTTTTTATCTGCTACTTTAGAGCCAAAATCACCGGATAGTTATTTCTGTTGGAACTTCTTTGATGCAATTTTACAACAAAAAGAAGGCTATAGTGCTTATGTGTTTGAAGATAAGGCAGTTGAGATATTGGTTAATAATCATCAATTGAAAGAATCATTGATGAAGAAACAACAGCAAGATCCTGTTTTTGCAAAAGATGCCGGTGCACAGTTAGACTATGTTTACAAGCATTCAGACTATTACGAAAAATCGCACAAGAGATACCCGATTTACCGGATTATGTGGTAGTGAATTGGGTGATTATTCCCCGAAATATTCTACGAAGTTATTTTGGGTTTCCCAAAGGGTGATTTTATGCAATTGAACTCCTTCAGGAAGTTTAGCAGCAATTCTATGCCAAACCGCTACTGAAATATTCTCAATTGAGGGCATTTTGCCAGACAACCAAGATACATCCAAATTAAGGTTTTGATGGTCTAAATGGTCTATGACTTCTTCGCGAATGATGACTTTTAATTTTTTTAAATCCATCACGCAACCTGTATCAGGATTGGGTTCTCCTTTTACACAAACATATAAGTCAAAATTATGACCATGGAAGTGCGGATTTGCGCATTTGCCAAACATTTCGAAGTTTTTTTCATCAGACCATGTAGGATTCCACAGCTGATGTGCTGCATTAAAATGTTCTTTTCGAGAAATATACAGTATGGGCATTTCGATTACAAAAATAAACTTAAAAAATGGCTTAATACCACGTTTTTAACTTATCAATGGTAGTTTTAATATCTTCAATGGTGTTGTACTTGCCAAAGCTAAAACGAATGGTTGTTCTTTCAGTTCCCGGTTTGATACAATTGATTACATGGCTTCCACCCGTTGCGCCGCTGGAACATGCGCTTCCTCCACTTGCAGAAATACCATTGATATCCAAATTAAACAACAACATATTTCCTGCATCTGATTTTGGAAAAGAAACACTTAATACGGTGTACAAGCTATTTCCTTCAGGATCACCGTTGAATTCAATTCCTGCAATACTTTCTTTAAGGCCCTTCATCATTTCAGATTTCAACATGTTGATATGTTGGTGCTTATGTTCCAAATCTCTGTAACTGATTTCTAAGGCTTTTGTAAGCCCCACGATACCATAAACATTTTCAGTTCCACCTCTAATTTCTCTTTCTTGTGCACCACCTGTGATTTCGGGACTTACACGGTTCTTTTTGTTCATGTAAAGAAATCCAACTCCCTTTGGACCATTGAATTTATGTCCTGCACCACAAAGAAAATCGATATTGCCTTTGCTCAAGTCAAAGTTGAAGTGCCCCATAGTTTGCACTGTGTCGCAATGAAAAAGGGCATTTGCATTGTGTGCCATTCCGCCAATTTCATCGATGTTTATCATGTTTCCAATTTCATTGTTGGCATGCATCAAGCTTACAATGGCATTTGGACTTTCCTGAAGCAATTGGGCAAGATGCGCTGTATCCACATGTCCGTTCGGTAGAATATTGACCAATTTTAAGTCAACATTTGATTGATGATGTAAATCTTCTGCTGTATGCAGAACGGCATGATGTTCAATAGGGGAAGTGATGATGGTTTTAACGCCTAAATTCGCCACCGAACCACGCAATGCCAAATTGTCGGCCTCTGTCCCTCCAGAAGTAAAGAAAATTTCACCTGGAGCGCATTTCAAGAGCGAAGCAATTTTGCCTCTGGATTCTTCGATGGTATTTTTTACTTTTCTACCATGTGCATGTGAAGAGCTTGGATTCCCAAAATGTTCTTTCATCATGGGAATCATGGCATCTACAACTTCGGGATCCATTGGGGTAGTTGCAGCGTTATCGAGGTAAATTCTTTCGTTTAAGTTTGTCATTAAATATGTTGATTGATATTCAAATAGCCCAAAAATTTGTAACAAAGTTTGGCCATGGTGAACTCGGTGATGATATCTACTTCCCTAGGGGCAATCTCAACGATATCAAAACCAACTACTTTTTTGCGTTCACAAAGTCTTTTTAATAATTTGGTGCCTTGTTGCCAAGATAATCCACCGGGTTCAGCAGTTCCAACGGCTGGAACAATGGATGGGTCAAATCCGTCAGCATCGATACTTACGTACACAATGTCACCAAGTTTATCAATGCAATCATCAATCCATTTATCTTGATTATCAAGCATATGGGCATACCAAGTATGGATTATTGGTGAAGATTTTATCAATTGAGATTCTTCAATGCATTGCGCTCTGATACCAACTTGTACGAGGTTAACTCCCATATCGTTGATTCTAGCCATTACGCTTGCGTGTGAGTATGGATTTCCATTGTATTCTTGACGCAAATCTGAATGTGCATCAATTTGCAGCACCGAGATAGTTGGGTATTTCTCTTTGTAAGCCCTAATAAAACCATTGGTTACAGTATGTTCGGCGCCCAATGAAACCACGAATTTGTTTTGGTTTAAAAGTTCACGGGTTTGATTCGCGATAAGGACCATGGCATCTTCATCCACTTTTCCTTCAAAATCCAAACCATCTAAAGTGGCAATTCCAATATTTTTATATGTTTCTTGGTCAATTTCTTCATCGTAGAATTCTACAAAATGAGATGCATCAACCATGGCTTTTGGTCCTTTATCAGAACCAGCGATATAGCTACTGGTATATTCGTAAGGGATTTGTTGAATGACAACTTTGGCATTTTGCAAAGTTGTTAATTCAGCATCAGGTAGGGCTAAAAAGCCTTCTTCAGCAGGTAATACTTTCATTGAAATTATTTTACGCGCTCCATGTATTCACCAGTACGGGTATCAACCTTAATTTTTGTTCCGATGTCAATAAACAAAGGAATGAAAACAGTAGCACCTGTTTCAACAGTAGCTGGTTTCAATGTATTGGTGGCAGTATCGCCTTTTACACCTGGTTCAGTATAAGTGATTTCAACAATAGCAGTATGAGGTGGTTCAGCTGAAATAGGAATGTCTCCTCCTTCAAATGCAATGATAACGGTATCGCCTTCTTTCATGAATTTGGCACCTTCATTGAACAAATGCTTTTGTACTGGAATTTGATCATAGGTATCATTGTCCATGCAAACATAAGCATCACCCTCTTCATAAAGGTATTGCAATTCTCTGGTTTCAACGCGCACGATTTCAACAGTTTCTCCGCTACGGAAACGGTTTTCAGCCAATTTTCCGTCTTTTACTCGGCGCATTTTTGCTTGGTAAAATGCACGTAAATTACCTGGTGTTCTGTGTTGCCATTCTATAATTTGGCACAATTCGCCGTTGTAGCGAATGAAATTTCCGTTTGAAACATCTTGTGTAGTAGCCATACAAATGCAAAGGTAGGATTTTTTTTTAAATTGAGAGATTTAGTAGAAATGAATTAAAAGATCCACCCAATACCTAAATTCAAACGATTACCTATTTTTTGATTATTGAGTAAATTTAATTGCTCTAAGATTAAATGATAGCCTGCTGTAACGATCAAATTGTTATGTAAAATTTCAATCTGTGAATTTAGAATTTTGATATTATTTCTGGTTGTAGGTAGTTCTTCCTTGAATTCGGAGTCTGCGTTTAGAAATTCATGGTTATATGCAAATTGAGGAATGATTAGTGTTTTATTTACTTTGAACGGTTTGAAAATTCCAAAAGAAAATGTAAACTGCGATCCATTCTGATAATTTAATTCGTTTTCAGTAAAAAAAGTAACCTTTCCATTTACATTTAAACCGAAATTTGGATTTTTATATGCATAAAAGGTGGAAAATGAAATTCCATATGCCCCGTTTCCTGGCTGTTGATTAAGAGGAATTAATTGTTTATTATGATCTCTAATTTGATATTTTCCTGAAGGTAGCTTTATAGACGTTCCAATATAACATAAATGTTTGTTGAGATGAAAGATACTGTCGCGGTTGTCATAAATTTTGAAATTAGAATTAAATTGAACATCGCCTAATGCGGTATAAGAAAAATTATCTTGTGAAGATCCTGAAATGGATCGAGATAATGATTTGATATTGGCTGACGCAGACAAAATGACATTGGTGCGCGGAATCCAATTATATTGCAATTGGGATATAGAAATTTTATCATTGATAAAATCTTCAATTAAGGTAGATTGGAAGTTTATTCGTTGATGTGAAAGCATTAAGAATGGTTTCTGCAATGTATTAATATAACCCAAATTTGAGTTTGTACTTAATGATCCCCCTCCACAAACATCACAACCAAATAATTGATAGCTTTGAATGAATGTAGCGAGGATAATGGTGAATATTTTTTTCATGGTTCTGAAAATTGGTAATTCGAAATGTATTGATAATCTGTTAGTGTATTTAAGAATAAAATAAGTTGTGTTTTTTCTTCTTCTGTATATTTCTTCACTTTAATTCTTGAATCTAATTGATTCATTGTATTTTGAATATTAGAATAATGATTGATAACATTGGTTAAATTACTAAAGCTTCCATTGTGCATATACGGATATGTTAAAGCTACATTTCTTAAGCTTGGTATTTTAAATTTGTTTCGATCTTTTTCTAATTGTGTTACTCTCATTCTTCCACTATCTATTTTTGAATTTATGGCTCCATTATTCGCATAATCGAAATTTGTAAAGAATGGTTCAGTGTGACATTGAGCGCAGTTTGTTTTGAAAAGCTCATATCCCAATTGTTCTTGAACAGTGAAAGTTTCTTTTCCGCGTTTAACATGATCATATTTTGAGTTTGCACTTACCAAAGTTCTCATAAATTGAGATAAAGCAAATAATATTTCTTTTTCTGTTATTACATCTACATTGAAAGCTTTTTTAATGAGAGTTTTATAAATGGATGACCCGCTAACTTTTTCAATTAATTGATTTAGCGTGAGCCCCATTTCATTTTTGTCGGTGAAGGGGGCAATAGGCATTACATCGAGGTGGTTAATTCCCCCGTCCCACATAAAATTTGGTTGCCAAGCAACATTTGAAATACTTGGTGAGTTTCTTGTGCCTGTTCTTCCGTAAATACCAAAACTCGTTGGAGTATTATGGTCGGCAAATGCATGAACTTGTGCATGGCATGATGCACAAGATACATTACCAGACAAAGATAGATTTTTGTCGTAAAAAAGCTTCCGCCCTAAAGCGATTCCATCTACTGACAATGGGTTTTGTGTATTGTTATAAATTGGTGCAGGAAAGTTTTGTGGTAATTCCATCAATGTTGTTTTTGATGGTTCAATTTCTTTGCGGCAAGAAAAAAATAACAATAACACAAAACTCATTGCAATGAGTTTTGTGTTATACATGATTCCGTTTATTGATGTACGTGGTCTACGTAAATAGAACCTGCAAAATTTCCCAACATCTGAACAGGCATGTTTCCAATATTGTGTATCATATTCACATCTTTGATTTTAACACCACCATGCCAAATTTTTGCAACATTCGATTTTAAATGTACTTGTGGAGCTGCAATTCGTTTAACAGAAAGAATTTGAGGGAATGAAATAGTTCGCTCGTTAATTGCAGAATAAGGGAATTTATATCCTCCTAAATGATAAACTAAGTTGCCCGAATTAGACTGGGGTGATGTACCTTCCATTCTAAAGAAAATATATCCTGTGGACCAACTCCAGAACATTCCGTTGTTAGGACTTAGGGCACCACTTTGCAATCCGCTACAATTTCTTGTACTGTCTACACCAATTGTTAACTTCATTGAGGTATAATCTCCCTCAGGAACATCCTTTAGTGAAATTATATTTTCTGTAGGACTAATTAAATGATAACTTTCTTGTTGCTTCCAAACAGATCCATCCGCTTTTATCAAAACGATATTTGAAATATAATATTTCAGCATTTGAATATTTAAGGTATCTCCTGTTAATGGATGAACGAGGGTTTCATTTAAATTAAATGGAGCTTCATTCATTCCCCATACATGTTCGAATTCTAAATTTACTTCTCCAGTTTTCACTGTATCATTTACGTTGTTTTCTTCCTTGCATGAACTAAAAATGAAGGGTATGGCTAGCGCTATCGCTAGGACTAATTGTTTAAATTGTTTTTTCATAATTTGTTGTTATTTGTTGTAATTTTTTTGAATTTGAATTTTAGCCTACAGAATGAAATAGGCCTTTAAACTGAATATTAACAAACAAATTGTGGAGGATGATCAATGCACTTTAAATAAATAGATTTTATAATTAAAGGTTTGTCTTTTGATTTAATTGTGAAGTAATCTTGGCAATTATTCGAATCAAATACTTCAATTACTGTTATTATCCAGTCTGTTTCAAAAATTGATATTGAATGAAAAGGTTTTTCACTGCCTACAGGATTCGGTTGAGACTCATTAATTTTATTCAATGATTTCGTTAATTGACATTGTCCTCTACAACAGTTGTTTTGGATATCTTTTTTAACGCAGAGATTTTTCTCAATATATTTTTGATTTTTGTAAAAATTGAAGATGGTAATGATTTTGGCTGCGATAGAAAAATTAAAGGCAAATATTAATACCCAAACAATGAGATGTTTGAGTAATCTATTAATACTTATTTGCCTATTTAATTTCATTTTTTAACCGCTTTAGTATTTGAGTTGCAACCCATAACGTCGCATCGCATAATTGATTAAATATTGTCGGTTGCGCGCAAGAGGACTGTTGATTCCGCAGGTTCTTGGACACGGAAGCATCGATATAATGATGATGCTCTGTTGTCGGTTTAATTTTTCAGCAGGTATTTTAAAATAATACTGAGCGGCTTCATCAACACCAAAAGCGCCTCGACCCATTTCAATAACATTGAGGTAAACCTCCAAAATTCTTTTCTTCGACCAGAAAAGTTCAATCATACAGGTGTAATAAGTCTCTATTCCTTTGCGAATCCAGCTTCTACCTTCCCAGCAAAAAACGTTCTTGGCAGTTTGTTGGGAAATGGTGCTTGCACCTCTGGTTTTACTGCTTCTTGCGTTGTGTTCTATGGCCTTCTCGATTGCCCCGAAATCAAATCCCCAATGATCGAAAAAAATCTGATCTTCACCAGCCAAAGCGGCGAGCTGAAAGTGTTTTGGTATTTCTTCAATTGGAATCCAACGACCTTTTTCACCCCTTAATTCACTTTGTGAATTTTGAATCATGGTGAAAGGAGGATTTACAAAAATATAAATGAGTACAGGTAAAATACTCACCAACCAAACGATGAAAGCAATTTTTAAGAATTTACGAAAAATAAAAAACGAAAACATACTCAATATTAGGTAAAAACTCAGTCAAAACCTTGAACACCGTTTACGGTGGTGTATTTTAACACATTGTTTTTATTGGGGTAAATTCGCTTGAATGCACTTTGAACCATGATGGTTGCTTCATGAAATCCACATAAAATGAGTTTCAATTTGCCTTCGTAAGTATTGATATCGCCAATTGCATAAATGCCTGGAACATTCGTGCTATAGTCTAGGGTATTAACTTCTATAGCGATTTTATTGATGTTCAATCCCCAATCTGCAATGGGACCAAGTTTTGGAGAAAGTCCGAACAATGGCAGGAAATAATCGACATCTATTTGTTGAATTTCTTCTTGTCCTTTGATTGTGGCACCAACTTTTTGGAGCTGGTTTTCACCATAAAGATGGGTGATTTCAGCATTAGTTAAGAGGGTCATTTGATTATTTGCACTGAAATCCATCACTTTTTGAACGCTGTCTAAATGTCCACGGAACTCAGTACTTCGGTGCACGAGAATGACTTCCGATGCCACGTCTTTCAAAAATATTGCCCAATCAAGAGCACTATCGCCACCACCGGCAATAACCACTTTTTTGTTGCGGTATTTCTCAGGGTCTTTTATCATGTAATCGATACCTTTTCCCTCAAAATCAGAGATGTTAGAAATGGGTGGTTTTCGGGGTTCGAAGCAACCTAAGCCACCTGCAATTGCAATATTTGGAGCAAGATGTTTTGTTCCATGATTGGTGGTTACAATGAATTTATCATCTTCGGTTTTTTCAATAGAAACAGCTTTTTCACCGAGTGTAAATCCTGGTTTAAATGGAGCAATTTGTTCCATCAAATTATCGATGAGTTCACCGGCCAAAACGGAAGGAAATCCGGGAATATCGTAGATGGGTTTTTTAGGATAGATTTCGGTTAACTGACCGCCAACTTGAGGCAAAACATCAATAATATGACAACGAAGTTTGAGCAATCCCGCCTCAAATACGGTAAACAAGCCAACTGGACCAGCGCCAATGATGATAATATCGGTTTCAATCATCTTGGTGCAAAGATAATATTGGCAGGTAACATAAATATGACCTGAGTCACATTGTTGCAAAAAATGCAAAAGAAAATATTGAAATGATTCATTTCATTCATCGGACCTTAAAAGACCGTATTCTGACAATCGGTAACTTCGCTCCCCAACTTCAATAACATCGCCTTTTTTATATTTTCTGAGATTTCGAATTTCGTCGTTGGTTTGGATGATGGTTCCACCGGTTTCTTTGGCTAGTAAATAGTAATCGAATGGTACGTTTCCATCAACATTTCCACAAAGGACAATAGAAACAGGCTTTTTAACTTGTTTCAGAAGCACAATATCTTTGATGGGGGCACCGGCATCGGCAATGAGTAAAATGGTGTCGATGTCTGACCATTTTTTACAAGCACTGATAATGGCTTCTATGTTGTTTTCTGGAATATCGCCGCCGTTGCCATTTTCCATAGCGGTTAAAATGGTTCTATAAATGGTATCGAAATGGTTGCTATTTACGTTGTAAACACCACCTGACATACCAATTCTTTTGATTAGCTCGGGAGCGCCATTCCCGTCGTTGAAAAAGGTAAAACGACTATTTTTTAACACTTCAGCATTGTATTTTAAGAAGAGCAGCACCTGAGCTGAGTATGGGCCCATGCTGCCAGTAACGTCGGTAACGATTCCCCATTTCCCTTTCCAAGTTTTATTGGTTAAAGCGTCATATTCATTTGTGTTTACGAGAAATTTTTTATCGAATTTCCCGATTCTCTTTTTTTTAGCCTTTATTTTTCTGGCAATGACACTGTCAACAACTACTTTCATTTCCTTTTCTCTGAACCAAATGGAAGGGGTTTTGTATTTGAGGCCTTCTTTTCTTTTTTCAGGGTCATTGGCAAGGTAATATCCAGTTTCAACGTATCTTTTTCTTTTTTTGTAAATAATTTTTTCAGGAATTTCAATAATTGTATCTCTGTAAGTACTAATGGTATACCCAATGATTCCTTTTTCTTCTTTCACAGCCTGAGAGACTTTGGCTTTCAAAAAAATAATGAATCCGTGATACAATTTTTTTGCTGTTTCCTCTGTTTTGGCACTTTGTTGTTCAAAGATTTTGAATTGAATTCCTTTGGTTGTGAAAAGTTCAGGCCATACAGATTGTAAATTTTCAAATCTGTTTCGATTGAGCAGTGGTTGGTTGAAAGTATCCACTTCTCGGTATTTGGTGTACACCAAATGTACGGTCATTACAACCCTATCTTTTGGAAATTTGAAATTTGAATAATTTTTAACAAACTGTGAAGATGAGAAATCCATGGGCATGTAAATGATATTTGAATCATTTGCCATAGGATGAACCGCAATAGCGGTTGGTTTTTGTTTCATCAATCGGTCGATATTGGCCTGTGCAAACAATCCGTTGAAATGATTGAAAAATGCGACAAGCAGCAATATGTAACCAATTCTTTTCACAGTGTTTTCATTAAATCTTCGATACCAATTGGTCTATCAATTTTAAATCCTTCGCCGTATTTAGTGCCAATAAGTCTTCCAAATTCCAGCGCACGTCCTTCAAGAAAATCCATAAATTCTTTAGAACTGATAGGGGTAGACGGCTCATTTTGTAACTCATTGGGGTTGTAAAATTGACTTTTAAATGCAAGGATACTTTGCATTTTTTTTTCGTATTGTTTTGTTATATCAACGATAAAATCGGGTCCAATATTGTAATCTTGAATATAATGGTAAACTGATTTTGGACGATGTGGATTTTGAGGGACATTATTGTGAAGGGTAACAATTTTCGGCAATCCAGATAAAAAGCAGGCTCGAGACACTAATTGTGAGGCTCTTCCGTGATCTGGGTGTCTGTCGCTGAGTGAATTTGCAAGTACAATTTTTGGCTGCGCTGCTCTAATTTCTTGGATGATGAGAGAAAGGGAATGATCGTTGATTTCAAAAAAACCATCGGCAAGTTTGAGGTTTTTGCGAAAAGCGATGCCTAAAATTTTTGCACTTTCGGCAGATTCTAGACTCCTAATTTCAGCGGATCCGCGACTTCCGAGTTCGCCTTGTGTGAGGTCTACAATTCCAACCGTATACCCCATTTCAATATGTTTGAGCACAGTTCCTGAACTGGCCAATTCAACATCGTCGGGGTGAGCTGCAAAGGCTAAAATATCAACTTTCATCAATAAGCAATGCTAGGTGGAGGTGTAAAGATAACATTTTCAATGGTATGTCCAACTGCAAACAATGTATTTTTATCAATGCTTTGGAGATTATCGTTGTGTGTATGCCAATATGGTGCAAATCCATTTTGTGGATCATATTGAATGATATCGATCATTGGGATTTTAGTTGCATCAAAAACATATTTGTGGTCGTCAATGATTTGTCCGATAGGCGCATTTACAAAGTATGCTCCATGTCCTAATTCGCTCGCAACAGCCCAAGTGTGCACGAGGGCAAAGTTTGCCCAAGTATTGCTTCCTTCTTCCCACATAAATTGAGCATTTTTTCCTCCAACCATGTCGAGAAGTATTCCAAAATGAGCTGTGTAGTTGGGAACATGCAGATTTTTGCCCCAGTACTGACTACCAAGGCAAAATGAATTTTCGTGTTCGCTTTTTCCGTAATCTTCGGCATCAAAGAAAATGATATCGATACCTAAATCTGGTTTATTTTTACTTAAGTTTCTTGCAATTTCGAGCAATACGGCAACTCCGCTAGCGCCATCATTGGCTGCCAAAATTGGTTTGTCGGTGTTATGATCATCTGCATCGGCCCATGGTCGAGAGTCCCAATGCGAAGCCAAAAGAATGCGTTTTTTGGATTTCGGGTTGAAAGAGCCAATGATGTTGTAAACAGGAATTTGTTTTTTATTGTAAGTGGTTGCAGAACCTTTTTGAAAAATGATGGTATCGGTGTAGCTTCCAAGCTTTTGAAAAAGCCAATTGGCACAATTTAAATGTTCGACAGTTCCGGAGACTCTAAATCCAAAACTCAGTTGTTTTTCGATAAAAGCGAAAGCTGAGTCTTGCGAAAAATTTGATACAGGGTTTTGTACAAGTTTTACGATTTCCTCTTCGGCGTTGTTTGAATTGCTATTGTTTCCGCAACTTGTTAAATAGAAGCTTGTTGAAAGGAAAACAACGGTGTAAAAAAAACTTTTGAGTTTCATACAATAATAGAGTTACAAAGGTAGTTTATTATATCGAAACGTTTTCATGTTCATATTCATATTAAAT
>CAZYBT010000013.1:0-37023 GCA_964645755.1 uncultured Rhizobium sp. | reverse complement strand
TGCTTTTGCAGGACTAAACAGTAGGGTTCAGCGAAGTGAAACGGAGCTACTCCCTACGCGTGCACGATCAAAAGGAAAGTCCTCAACGAAGTTGAGGACTTTTTTTATGCGCAAATGGAGTCAGCATTCGAAGAATGGTAGCGACAAAGGCGCATAAAAAAAGCCAACGCGAAGCGTTGGACTTTGCTTTTGCAGGACTAAACAGTAGGGTTCAGCGAAGTGAAACGGAGCTACTCCCTCACTTCAATTTCAAAACTTTACTGCTCAAAACTTTGCCTCCAATTACTGCCTTTATCAAATATACGCCGTCGGATTTGTCCCTCAAATCAACAAAAACACTGTCGCTTATTTCCGTTGAAATTCGCTTCACCACTGCTCCATTTAAATCGAATATTTCCAATTCAATTTTATCAATTCCTCCAAGGTTCAACAACTTAATTTGAAACTCTCCGGTTGTAGGATTCGGAAAAATTTGCATGTTACTTAATTTCAGATTTTCAGTAATTCCAAGCGTTGAAATTTCAACGCAGATGGATGTATCAACACAGCCATTTTCAGACAATTCAACGGCATAACGCCCATTATTATCTGGGCTGTATGAAGCATTGGTTTGTCCCAAAATAAATGAAAAACCTTGATTGCAATCAAGCCAACGATAATTGGCTAAGGCATTATTTGCTGTTATTGTTGTACCAGAAGTTGTGGTGCTTAAATCTGAAACTTTATTTACCGTTAGGTGTAACTCAACAATTGAATCACAACCACTAGCAGCCCCTCCTAAAAAGGTATATGTCGCCGTGCTGTTATTTTCAGAGTACGTTTTACCGTCAATCCAAGTTAATGAGTTACATACAGTTTGTGTATCGCGTTTTCTAACAACGCAATTCTTGAAGAAATAGGCTGATCCGGCGGCAATAAGCGAATTGGTTCCATTCGCATTTTTGTCGTCAAAGTGTGCGCCCACCAAAGCATGGTCTCCAGAAATTGCCACAGCGTATCCAAACATATCACCGCCATCTCCATCTGAAGCGACTAATTTTGATGCATGGGTCCAGGTACCTTTAATATTTCTAAAAACGTAAGCGGAACCTGATTGGTGAGCTCCAATAATGGCATATTCGCCAGATATTGAAACTGCAACTCCAAACATATCATCCGTTTCTCTAACTGGAGCGACAATCTTTTGGGATTGAGTCCATTTGTCTGAATTATTCTCAAAAATATAGGCGGAACCTGCGGCAACAAGTTTATTACTTCCTTTCTCATCATGTTGCTCTAACATTGCCCCTACAATGGCAAAATTCCCTGAAATTGAAACAGCATTGCCAAATTCATCAGAAACTGTTTTATCAGAAGCCGTAAGTGTTTTTAACTCTGTCCAATTTCCATTAGTTTGTTTTTTCCAAATGTATGCTGCACCAACATCGTTGGTTAAATTTCCACCAATGATAACCTGATCTCTCGGAGCTCCCACAATGGCATAATCTCCTGATATAGCGACAGTCCACCCGAAATTAGCACCGCTGGATAATTGAGAACCTACTATTTTTTGGGATTTTTGAATTTGATTCCAACCATTTTCTCCCTTGGTATACATATACGCAGAACCTTTATTTAAAGTTGTTAAACCATTCAAAGCATGGTCTTCATAGGGAGCTCCAACAATGATGCACTCACCTGAAATACCAACAGACGTACCAAATTCATCGCCACCTTCTTTATCAGAGGCCATAATTTTATTCACCTGCGTCCAAGTTTCTGATTGGTTTTCAAAAATATAGGCAGCACCAACATCAGATACTACGGTTCCTCCTGCAATTACAGTGTTTTTACCCGGAGCACCAACAACTGCTGCATGACCGGAAATGGATACCGAGAAACCAAAAAAATCATCAATAGCATTGTCTTTTGATGTTAATTTTTGAACTACCTTCCATTGACCTGATTTTTGACTCAGAATATATGCGGCACCTGCATCTTTGTATGATTGTCCGCCACTTCCATAAAGATTGTCTTCCAAGTAAGCGCCTACAATTGCATAATCTCCATCAACAGCAACTGAGTATCCAAAACGATCATTTGAACCTCTATCAGTGGCTACCACTTTTATTAATTCATTCCAATTTTGAGCGAATGAATGTTGCATGATGAATATCGACAATAAAATAAAAATTGAGCGTTTCAAATCCATATTGTCGAATTTATCTGAGGCCAAAGGCATTTTGAACATTTGAATATATTAAAAAAACAAAGATAAGCCTTTCGCTAATTGTTATGACTAAAAGTCATTCAATTCACTTCAATTTCAAAACTTTACTGCTCAAAACTTTGCCTCCAATTACTGCCTTTATCAAATATACGCCGTCGGATTTGTCCCTCAAATCAACAAAAACACTGTCGCTTATTTCCGTTGAAATTCGCTTCACCACTGCTCCATTTAAATCGAATATTTCCAATTCAATTTTATCAATTCCTCCAAGGTTCAACAACTTAATTTGAAACTCTCCGGTTGTAGGATTCGGAAAAATTTGCATGTTACTTAATTTCAGATTTTCAGCCGAACTACGATTCATTTCCACCGTTTTAATGGCATTGCAATAACATCCAGTGGATTCTGAAATAGCTTTCATTGTTACCTGATACAAACCATCTTTGGGTAAATCATAAGTAAAAGGAGCTCCCGAGAATTGTCCTTCATTTTCAATATTCCACTCGTACAATACATTGTTCTGAGCACCACCAACAACACCAAGTGCATTCATGGGCTCAAATTTCATTCCGAAATACCCAAAACTGTAGTCTGGTGTTGCAATAAAATCACATGTTTTGGGACCCTCATTCACCGTGATTTGCTTGGTAAGTGAATCAATACAACCAGCTGAAATTTTTGCCTTCAAAGTAATGTTAAATGCCGTAGTTCTGGATACATTAAATACATGCTCAGGATTGGCCAATGTTGACTGGGAGTTGTCGCTAAAATCCCATATATATTCAATGCCACCGTGAGCCCAAGTAGTTTGATTGATAAACCTTACGGGTATCCCAGCACACGTATTCTCAGCTGTAAAATTGATAAGAGGGTTGGCTAGTTGATAGACCCTTACTGCAGCGGTGTCTTCACAACCTCCCCACTGAACCTTCAATGTTACAATAAACGAACCTACATGCGCATATTGATAATTCGGATTCAATTCTTGACTCATGCCTAAATTATCACCAAAATCCCATTGAATAGATGCATTAGGAGGCGTTGACAGGTTTGTAAATGTCAAATCCTTATTCTCGCAAGCATTGGTATGGGCAAAAGCCGCAGTTGGAGCAAAAAGAACCTGCAAAACAACACTATCTGTGAATTCATACCCATATGGAATTGTCTTCGCCGTCAATTTCACCTTATACATTCCCACCGATTGATAGACAAATTCTGGCGACATTTCTTTTGAATTTTCAGCGCTATTTCCTGTCCCAAAGTCCCAATTAAATTCCATTTCCCCTGATCGCAAAGTCGATAAATTGTCGAACTTCACTTTTTTACCCAAACAAACTTTTGAAGGCTTACTAAAGTCAACAACAATGCTTGGATAAATTAAAATATTCCTTTTTATTAAAGTATCGCAGCCATTTAAATTGTCTACAATTTTCACAAAAAGGGTGATAATAGAATCTTCCAAAGAAGCGTCATTAGTGATAAATTTAATTTTCAAATCAGAAGTTGCCGATGGTGTAACTAAAGAATATCCAGTTGCAATATTTCCAGATTGACATCTGGCAACAACACCAACATACCACTTATCGCCTCCTCCATTGCCCAAATAATCACTGTTTGTAAACCCTACTGGTGCATTTATGAAGTACTCAACAGTTTGTCCCACTAAGGTTACATCAAAGTTAGCATTGGGCTGATAAATGGTTTTTGAAAGAGAGGCATTTGGTCTTAATTTACTTCCGTGCGGAACAGGCTTAACGTAGGTGAATTCCGTTAGCGTGTCGTTAAAAGTACTGTCATCTGGAATTTCTATGAATACTGTAATCTTATTGACCCCAGTTTGACTCAGATTCAAACGTTTATCAAAAAATATTTTAGCTGTATCTCCTGGAGCTATTTGTTTTTTCACCACGGTACTCATTTTAGGACCTCCATTGATAGAAAAACACACTTTAAACCCACTTGCATGGTCGAAAGGAAATCTATTTTTCACAATCACCCACAGCGCATCTTTCAGTTCACCTGAACAGACATTGTCGGGAAGATCTAAATTGGTGGCCACCACCGCTAAGTCGAGGTCAACCTCAAGTCCCCCACGATCATGTGCAATTTTATTGCGTCGTTTTTTCAAACAATCGAGTTCATTTTGAGGGACATAGGGTACGTTATTTTGCAAAGAGAAAGCACCCGGCCTCCAGTCGTTTTTGGCAATATCGATAAACAAAGGGTCATCACCATTATCGCGCGATCCGCAATTCCCTGAACTTTTAAAATCTGCCCAATCCGAATAATAACCACCATTCACTGACCAAATTGTGTTTTTGAATAATTGATTCAAAGAATAGGTATTGTCATTGAATTCAACGAACTGATTACAATTCATTTCAAAATTTCTTCGGAATTGTTTTCCGCTTCCCTTCAAATCCACAATATTTCCAGTAAAAATGAATTTATGATTTGGAAGTTGAAATGTTAAATACAACAAAGATGAATCAGGAATAGACGCTGAACTTGTATTGGCTTGAAATGTATTGTTACGGATTTCAGCCGCATATATTTGTTTTGTTTGTAAATTAGAATTTACGACAGTGGAAATTGAATTCGCATAATTCCCAGCAATTACATTTCCAATCAATTGAATGTTCATAACCCTATCAAGAACAAATCCATAATGGCTATTTTGACCCGTACTCACATTTCCAACACAGTAATTCCTGTTTACTTTAAAATGATTGGGCAGATAGTCAAAATAGGTAGAAATGACGAGGCTTTGATTTGATTTCACCGAGGAATTGTCGACAATGACATTGCTTTGAAATTCATTATTTGTGAAATTTCCATTATTCGACATGATATAAAATCCCCGAAAACTACCAACAGAATAATTTTTTATGATTTTATTTTCATTGCAAACAATACCATCTACTGGGTACATATAAAAATTCCAGATCCTGCCTGAAGCCAAATTTTGTTGGACGTTTTCGCAAGTATTTTTTACAATTTCGAGAGAAGCAACCTGTTGAATATAAAAAGAATACCAATTCCCATTGGTTTGCCCTGTTTGAATTAAATTTCCATTGATGTCTAAGAATTTGTTGTCGTAAAAAAAGTGTCCATATCCATTGTTTGTTTGAAAATCAACAACTTTATTCTCATTAAATTTAAAATGATAAGTGGCATTTCCAAAACACTCTCTGTTGTAACTAAACATTACCAAGTTTCCACTTGCAACAATGTCGTGGATGGTGTTTTTGCTGATTTCAGATGAACGATTAGTTGAATAAACAAATTGATTGTAAATCACATACAAGATATTAGACCCCGAATTGGTAAGAATCGAACGTGTGATGTCGTTATTTGAAATCACATTTCCATTTGTGTATTTTTGACTGATTGCAGCATAAATAAATCCTTGAATTTTATTCCCTATAAATGAGTTATTTTGAGGGACATTTTGGTATTTCGAACTGTTTCCATTTAATGTAATTGCAATATATGGAGCAGAACCATTTTTTGAATTACACAGAAATGAGTTGTTAGAGATTGTATTAAACGATCCATTTCCTATGTTCCCCGAACCAGCCAATTCTGGATTGCTTTCAGATGTCGACATCGAAAAAAAGTAAACCGATTTAGCAGCACTCTTCAAGTTAGGAAAATTGACCGTACAATTTGTGATTGTGTTGTTATCGGATTGATTGCTCAACCAAATCCCGGCAGGTTCAATGTTTGCATTCACCAAGCTTAAATTTTTGAGGGTCACAAAATCTGCTCCTTTGAATTTCAAAATGGCATTCGCTGCGTCATAATTCAAAGTTTGAAAATTCCCATCAATTTCAAAAGTATTTGTTTTGTTAACACCTTTAATGGTGGAAAGAATCAGGGCATTTTTCTCAACATTTGTATTGGAACTTTTCACAAATACAGTTACTGGCCCTGATACAGAATCGAATCCCACTACAAGAGGTCCACCATCAGTTCGGGGATTTACAGAGGCGCTATTGTTGTGGAGGGACTTAAAAAATGAATCCCAATTTTTAAATACTCTACTGCTTGCAGTGCTGGTGGTTAATGGGTCAATTGTGTAACTTCCATTTAGTTGAGCATTTAAAGAAATGGAGAAAACATAAAAAACCAACACGAGCCATTTTCTGTTTCTGACAGGCAAATCGTTATTATGGTTCATTTTTTGAATCATTATCGATAAAACGCGGAAACAAATCAAATATTTTATAGTCTTTCAATGAATTAGACTAAAAGAGATTATAATTTCTGTTCAATAATTTTTGTGAGGACATCAACTTGTCGCTGTAAATTTTGGATTTGCTGCATCAACATTTCTCTTTCTCTATCGGCAAGTCCGGTTACGTACATTACGGAAGAAGCATTTCCACCTTGTTGATGAAAGTTCTGCTGAATGTACATATCATCGTCACCAACAATAGAATTGAGATTCACCCCTAAAACTTCACTTAGTTGCTTTAATCTTTCAAGTGAGGCAGATAAAGGCTTTTTTTCAATTTTTGAATAAGCTTGTTGCGTGATGTTCATTTTTTTGGCAACATAGTCTTGACTCAACCCAATTCCCTCACGAAGCATGCGAATTTTATTAAACTTATGATATCCCTTTTTTGGCGAAATATTTTTAGCTTCTTTTTCCATGACAATTGCAATATACAAATTTCAATTGTCATTTACAAGTTGCTAAAATTTCGCAAATTGAATGATACCACTTCGGTAGATCATTTTAATTCCGATTTTGTAATCATCAAAAACCTGAAATTGAAATTTATCGCCATTGTCGTCGAGGCAATTGATAATTTGATATTCCTTTCCGTCTGACGTTGATTGTCTTTCGACATTTTGTGAGATTCTTCTGTAATTCACTTCATTTCCCGATGGTAGAATGTGGATGATATCTTTATTCTCATTGGCATTAATCACGAAAGTATTATAGCCTTTTTCCCACTCCGACCATTCCTCCTTGGAACTATTGTAAACGGCTACATAATTCATGTCAACCCTGAATTTTCCTGAAGATGTAGTTGTTGACGACTGATTATCGGACAATCCAATTTCACTTAAAAGTTCTTTATCTTCACTACAAGACATGTATAGTGTTAAATTACTGTATCGTTTGGTATTTGGATCATACCCATGATAATACCAAATTTCACTTGTTTTATAATAAATCACTACCTTTTGTTCTCTCTCATCAAAATAGATGTCCATTGTATTTCCTGAATTCGTTTTTTCAGTTTTATCGAATGTCCATTTATTGTAAAGCCACTTTTCACCGCCACCTTTCTTGAAATAAATTCCACCTGGAGTAAAAACAAACTTTGACGATTTTTGTATTGTTTCGATGAGCAAATACTCGTTCCGGGTTTTACTCCAAACTTTTTCCATGTAATAACCGGATCGATATCCTGAATTTTTTACTTGAGCATTTAAACCATGAGTAAACATTAACAGAATGAAACATAGAATCTTGTGTAAATGTTGCTTAAAATTACTATTTGTCATAAATTCATCTATTTAAATCAATTGCAATTTAATACTTTTTTTATTTAAATTAATTTCCAAAAAGCTTCATTTCGCAAATTGTACAGTACATATTTAAGGATAGAAAAATGCACATAAAATCTTTGATCAATCACTCAAAATATTTGAAGGGCACCAATAATTTATTTGAGTACCTGAGAACCTTTACCCATTTCTTTACATTTCTGTGTGAATTTTACAAGTTGAAATGATCAATTCTGACGTCGATTACCATTTAATTTGCATTAATTTTATGAGAAGACTAATTATTGCAACATTATTCTACCTTTCAAATACCCTTTTGGGTTCAACAATTGTGGTATCAAATACAAATGACAATGGCACCGGATCTCTCCGCGCCGCCATTGCCAGCGCGAGTTCAGGTGATGATATTCGATTCGACGCCAGCCTATTGTCTAATGGTTCAAACACCATTCGGGTAAAATCACCCATTACCATAAAAAAAGGTATTTTCATTCATGGACTCTATAACAACACCGACACACTATATTTTTCCGGCAGAGATACCAATGGAATATTTACTGTGAGTATGGATTTTGGCATTGCATATTATCATGTTCATTTTGACTCTATGGTATTTGTGCATGGGAATGGTTCTTCTGGTGGTGCCATTTACATTGACAATAATTACTCAAATTCGAATGGTTATGTATATGTGAAAAACTGCGTATTTCGCGACAATTATGCTTACGAGGGTGGTGCTATAGGTGGAAACCGAGCAAATAATAACTCTTCAGTGGATTTTAAATTTTTCCTAGACATATACAATTCTGACTTCATCAATAACTCTAGCACTGCTCGGGGTGGAGCTATTGGATTCACAACCTACGCAACTGGTCAGGGATATACAAGAGAGGCTCAATGTGTTTTGAAAGCTGTTAACTCTAATTTCATGGGCAATTATGCAGCAACTAGCGGTGGAGCCATCAGTGTTTATGCTGTGGTTTCCAGCTCTTCATACCACGTGGGTAAAGCCGACATTAAGCTTATTTCATGCAGTTTTGCGCACAATCAATGTAAAGCAGATGGGGGTGCAATTTATTGTTATTCTACTTCTTTTTCTGTAAACTCTACGGTGGCAGCAAAATCTGTCATTGATTGCACAACATCAACTTTTTACAACAACAAAGCTGTTGGCAATGGGGGATGTTTTTTCGTCTATTCAACTTCTGAGAGCCGATTGTACACCAGAAAATCGACCATCTGCAAAAACTATTGCTTGCTCGATGGTAGCGCGGCTTATCTCAAATCCAATGCAACCAATAACGTTTCAACCTCTGTAGTTAGACATTATTCATACTCTTCAATTTTTTTAGACAACTATGGAAATCCAAACAAAAACAACACACAATACATGACAGGTGGTTATTCACGTATGTTTGAATGTTATGGATACAACATTTTCGATGTGCCAAAATCTCATTTTTCAACTTTTGGAAATTATGGCTCTAATGACCAATTTCAAAAAACTAGTGCCGAAATCAAACTCAGTTCCCTCCAAGAAAACTCCCGGAATACTTATTCCCTCTACCCCGATTCAGGAAGTGTAGCCATTAATAGTGGCGGACAATACGATACCGACTCTGCACAAAACGGTCCAATCAAAGGGATTCGAGATATAGGTGCAAGTGAATCTAATTTCTGTGCACCAAAAATAAATTCCATCGCAACAAGTATTTGTGAAGGTTCTAACTATTCATTTAATGGCAAAACCATCAATATTGCAGGAAAATACTCAGATACCATTCCGCGAGCAAATGATTGTGATTCCATTGTTGAGTTAACATTAACTGTGAATCAAAAATCCACACCAAACATCACAATCAATGGAACATATTCCACAAATCACTTTTTGGAAGGCAGTAATGTAACCTACTCGGCAACAGGAACCAACCTTGGAACTTCCCCTACATACCAATGGTATTTAAACAATGTAAAAGTGGGAAGCAATTCTGAAAATTATTCAAATTCCGGATTCAAAGATGAAGACAAAATACATTGCATTGCAACGTCTAGTTTGTCATGTGTGAGTAAGCAAAATGATACTTCAGACATAATCTCATTGAAGGTTCAATTCAACAACAACGAACCTTGCAATCCTATTGTTTTAGGAATCAATCAAACATGCAAAATTGAAATCTTCACGAACTCAGGGTCATCAAAAACTACTTCCGTGGCTAGTCCTTCTTGCGCAACATCCGCAACCAATGATGTTTGGTTTAAATTCAAATCACCAGCTTCTGGCAATGTAACATTTCAAACATTTAGTGGCTTCATGACCGATGCCGTGATCAGTATTTACTCTGGTTCTTGCAACAACTTGGTAGAAATTGGCTGTATCGATGACGTTGTAAACTCAAAAATGCCCGATGGTATTCTTGAAAACCCAAGTCCCAATACCGATTATTTTGTTCGCATTAGCAGAAGTGCGCAAAGTGATGGGACATTCGGAATTTGTTTAACAGGGCAAACCCAAACAAATGCTGTTCAAAAACAGTCATCAACTGACATACATGTTTATCCTAATCCAACTGATCAATTCGTAGATATTTCATCTCCAAATGAACAAATTACTACCGTTGAAATTCTAGATTTGACCGGAAAAACAATTGGAATTTATAATCCTTTACAATTCAATTACACCTTGGATCTATCGAATTTGAATCCGAATATCTATCTACTTAAAATTCATTCGTTAAAAGGAGTCAATCACCGATTGATTGAGAAAAAATGATAGATTTTTTGTAAATTTGCAGTCTATTTTTATCTCAATGCGCCTTTTTCTCACTTTTGTTTGCACTTTCATCACCGTTTTGGTTCACGCGCAAGTTGGCATAAATACCAACACACCGAATGCATCGAGCATTTTAGATGTGAACTCAACAAGCAAAGGATTCGCATATCCCAGACTTACAAATGCTCAAATGTCGGGAATTTCTTCACCAGCAGCAGGACTCATTATTTACAATACGGATGCAACATCTTTGTACGTTTATAATGGTAGTTCATGGAATTCTTTAGACGATCGGATTTCAGCAATTGCAGACGACGGAGTGTCCCTCCAACTAGATAAACTTAAAATCCAGCTCAACACCAATACATCTGAACGTTCGATTCAAATTGGCACCACTTCAGGAAGTATCAATATTTCGGGCAGTGGATACAATGTTTACCCGAGCACCACCATGTCTACAGGAGGCGTGGCAGGTGCATTAACAACGTATGTGCGACAAACGGATGTTTTTTCAACGAGTTTTGTAACTTTCCAGCCAGGCTTACATTTTACCCTTCACGGTTCGGTGCAAACCATTCAACTGATGGACGAAACCAACAATCATGCCTATCAGATCATTTTAATTGTTGGATACGGATTTAAAAATAATTTTCTGTCCCTCAAAAGAATCAAGTAAATCATGGTGAAATACGTTTTAATTTTGGTTTTTGCTTCAATTTTTGGCGATGTTCAAGCACAAGTTGCAATTGGAACGAGCACTCCAAGTAGTAGCGCAAAACTCGATATTTCGTCTACTTCTAAAGGTGTTTTGGTTCCGAGAATGACGCAAAGTCAGATGTTGGCCATTTCTTCACCTGTGGCAGGACTGCAAGTTTTCAATACCACTAAAAATGCATTGTTTACGTATAACGGGCTAAGTTGGACGGCAGAAAAAAACCAGATTTCGAAATTTGTTGACAAGGGGATATCGGTTGATTTAAATCAAATTTCTGTTAAAATTCCAAGCTCCGGGAATGCTTCCCTCCAAATTGCTACAACATCAGGATCTATCTTATTGTCGGGGAGTTCCATCAATAATTATTATGCTGGTGTTGCTGGAGCATCGGGTGCGAGTTCTAGTTTTTCAGCGCATGTTCGTCAATCTGAATCTTTTACCACCACTTTCTCCTATTGGCAATCGGGATTGAATTTCTCCAATCATGGAAGTAGTCAAACCATCTATGTCATCGATGAAACGAACAACCGTTCGTACCGCATCTTTTGCATTATCGGGAACAATTATCTGAATAATTACATTGAAATTGAGCAGATGTTATGAAGAAATTTGTTTGCATATTATTGGGGACATTGACTTTGTCTGTTTATGGACAGATTGGAATAGGCACCAGCGCGCCAGCCAGTTCCGCACAGTTAGATATATCATCTACATCGTCGGGAGTTTTGTTTCCACGGATGACCAATACTCAGATGTTGGCCATTTCTTCTCCATCTGCGGGATTGCAAGTATACAATACGAGCGCAAATTGTTTGTATGTGTATAACGGAGCGCAGTGGTTGAGTGCATTAAATTCATTTAAAACCTACGCGAATGCAGGTGTAAATGTACAATTTGATAACTTGATTGTACAAATGCCGAGTAGCGGAAATCGATCCATCACACTCAGAACCGTTTCTGGCAGTATGTCCATTTCCGGAACATCAACTAACTTATATATTAGCACATCGGCGGGAACTTCGGGTTCGGCAGGATTTATTTCGGGACATACGAGACAAAGTAGCACTTTGACAACAACCCTTGCATATTGGCAATTGGCTGCAGATTTTTTGATGCACGGAAGCCTTCAAGAAATTTTTTTAATCGATGAAACGAATAACAAGAGTTACAGAATTCTGTGTATTATTGGTAGCGGTTATGTCAACAATTTCTTTGAAATAGAAAGAATGAAATAGTTACAGGTTACTTCCTGAGTATTTTTTCCATTGTTTTTCCTTTTGCCAATTCATCCACCAACTTATCCAAAATTCTCACATTCCGAGTTAATGGATCTTCTATGTCTTCTATTCTATACCCACAAATATTTCCTGTCACCAAATTTGCGTTTTCATTTAATGTGGCCTGATTGAAAAAATCAAGGAAGGTAATATTCTCAGATATAAAAGTGCTAAGTTGTTCATTGGAATAACCGGTTAACCACTGTATGACTTGTTTTAGCTCAGCTTCGGTGCGATTTTTTTTCTGAACTTTGATGACATATAAAGGATAAACAGTATTAAACAACAGTTTAGCAATACGGTCACGTTGATTAGATGGTGCAGTTTTCATTTGATTTAGGGGAATCTTCCAAATTTCGGGATAGCACGCCAAAAATTTGCATTTTTCATAAAAATTTAATATATTAAGTCTCGAAATTCATCCGAATATTCACATCTTACGAAACCAAATATATGGAATTAGAATACATCACCCGTCTTAAAAAATCGCGTAACTTAAAGGATTTATTATTTATTGCTGCGGGCATAGCAATGGCAACAATTGGTTTGAAAAGCTTTTTATTTCCCAATCATTTTTTAGACGGAGGGGCAATGGGAATATCATTGTTGCTGCATCTCTCAACAGAATTTGATTTATCCATTTTCATCATTATCATCAACTTACCATTTATATTCATTGGAGCAAAACAGATATCAAAAGACTTTGCACTTAAAAGTACATTGGCCATACTAGCATTGGCAATTTTAGTTCATTTCATTGAATTAAAATGTGTTACAAACGACAAACTATTGATTTCTATTTTTGGGGGATTTTTTCTAGGTGCAGGAATTGGTCTTACAATCAGAGGGGGCGCCGTGATTGATGGCACAGAAGTATTGGCCATTACAGTTAGCCGGAAAAGTACGCTGACCGTGGGTGATTTCATTGCACTTTTAAACATAATGATCTTTGGAATTGCAATTTTTGTAACCAATATTGAAACCGCCATGTATTCAATGCTAACCTATATTTCAGCCTCTAAAACAGTGGATTTTATAGTCAATGGTATTGAAGAATACATAGGAGTGTTCATTGTTTCCGAGCATTCAAATGAAATCAAAGAACAAATAGTGAATCAATTAGGACGTGGCGTTACCGTTTTAAATTCGAACCATGGATTTGGAAATAGAGGAGCCAATCTCAATGAGCGTGATGTACTTTTTTGTGTTGTAACGAGATTGGAAACTACAAAATTGATGCTTGAAATCGACAAAATTGATCCCAAGGCTTTTGTTGTACAAAATTCAGTAAAGGATACTAAAGGGGGCATGATCAAAAAACGCCCCATGCATTAAATTCTATCTTTCATTGAATCCTTTTCCTGAAAAAATGGTTGGAATGCATTTTTCAATTCTGTTGATTCTTGTTTGGGTTTGCTTTGCACTGTTAAAATGCATGAGATAAGACTTTTGTCGGCCTGGTGTTAAAGCTTCAAAGGCGAGTTTGAGTTGATCATTTGTAGACAAAAAGGCTTGAAATTCCTCGGGCACGGGGTAAGAATCTACTGGTTTTACAACTGTTTTTAGTCCTGCCTTTTCAATTTCAACGGCTTGAAAAACAATATCTTTAATGGCGTCAATATTTTCCAAAATATGCACAGTTGAGGTAGTTTTAAGCATTCGAGAGGCTTCACTATTTTCCCCAGCCTTGGAAAGTAACTGAAATGGATCTGAAATGAGTGAACCTTTGAAAAAATTGAGGCTGCAATATTCTTTAAATGCGGAAATGAGTAGTACATTTTTTCCGTTTACGGTATAGCATGGCATTCCCCACTTGCATTCTTCCATTAAACCACAATCCAATACAATTTCTCTGAAAACTTTTAGGGGATCAGCCCAAGTGTGCACTTTACACTCTGGGGTTCCTCCAAGTTTACAGCGTCCGCACCCATCTAAAAAATAGGTTTCAACATCACGGGTCATCATAAAACAAAGGTAGGAATTTTATCAATCCCTACCTATACATTATGGATTCAAATATTGGGACGCTTATTCGCTAAAAACACCCGCGATACTCATAATCAGCAATGGAAGACCGACAATAAGTGCAAGCGCACCGAACACGGTTCCTCCAACAGAGCTATTTCTATTTTGATCCGGTGTTGCGGGATTTGTCTTTTGAACATTAGACACAGCAGGTCGTTGCATCGGACCAATAATCGTTGTTTGGTTAACGGAAGTAGCATTGATTGCTTGCATTTTTTCGACATCTTTTCTGAAGTTTTTGTATTTTGCAGGGAAGCCAGAAACCATTACAGAGACCGAAGACTCGGTGGTTTCTATGATATAAAAAGGCTCGATGAGTACATCGGCATCACTTGCAATCAATGCATTTCCGATAGCGCTTCGCTTGCATTCTTCTATTGGTGCTCCAATACCACTTGAAAAGCCCATGGTTGCAGTTCCTTTCACTTTCTCTTTTGAAATGTCTAAATCTGCCATCAATGGATATCCTTGAATTTCGGGTTCTTCTATATCAATATGTGGACTAGAGGTGTATTTGTTCATTGGGGAAACGCAACTACCGAAAGATAGTGCAATTGCAACAAAACATATCAATAATTTATTTTTCATAGTGGTTATTTCTTTGTGTTAAAACTTTTGTAAATAGCAGGATATCCAGTTACTTTCACGGTGATGGAAGAGGATGTTTGTTCAATAACATAAAATGGTTCAACCAAAACATCGGCTTTGTTTTCAATAAGGGCATTCCCAATGGCTGAAAGTTTGCAATTCTCTAATGGCGGCATTGTTCCCTCCTTAAAACCCATAGTAGCAGTTCCGGAAACTTTTTTCTCTGAAACCTCTAAATCCGCAATCATCGGGGTAACCCGAATATTGGGTTCTACAATATCTACATAGGGGCTCGATGTAAATTTCTTGGTTGGGGCAACGCAACTACTTGAATAAAGTGTTAAGCCACCGACTATGATGATAAGACTATATTTCATAACTATTCTATTGATTTAATTTTTTATAGTTTGCAGGAAATCCTCTGACTTCAACGTATATCATGTTGTTTTCAGTTCTCACTACATAAAAAGGTGCAACAATTAAATCTGCATTTGCCTTGAGTATGGCATCTGCTATTGCATCCCTTTTAAGTTTTTCTAAGGAAAAATTGATCGCAGTACCACTACCAGATGAATTTCCTATGACCTTTTTTTCTTTGATTTCTAGGTCTACAAAACGATTTTTTGTATACACTCCAGCTCCCTCTATCTCTAGATGTGGTGCTGAAATGGTTTTAGAATGTGGATTGATTGCGCACCTTGAATTGAACACAGACAATGTGATAACCAATAAAATAGGTTTTCTGAAATCATAAATTGACTGTATGGTGCGAATGCGAATCATTTCGAGGGTAAAATTAACGTCCCCCAAAATGAAAAAACTACCAAATATTAGGTATTTTGAAACACTTATTCTTTCATTAAAATCTCTATCATTCCGGGATATTCTTGAGACTGTCCATCCAATGCAATGACTTTAAATTTATATTTGCAAAATTGCATTCTGGGTGCTCCAAGATCAACAAATTCCAATTTTTGAACATCTACTGAAGAAACAAAAAACTCAGAAGTGCCCGGAACCAATCGATATACTTCGATTCGGGTAATACGACTGTCGAAAGGTTTATTCCAATTAAAAATTACAGAATTTGCAGTTTTTTGCTTTGCCTGAATGAGAAACCCACGAATATCTAAAGGCTTCTTTACAGTTCTTTGTCCAAAAATATTTGACTCATCTGATTGATTTCCAGACAAATCCACAGATTTAACTTGGTATTCGTACCATTTCCCAAAATCAGCGTTCGTATCTTCAAAACCATTAGCAGCAAGGATTTGTGTCCATTCGCTCCAATCAGACGGATTCTTTTGAATCAATTCGCGTTTCCTAAATGATATCCATTTGGTATCCTCTTGATCAAAATTCACAAATATTTGAGTATGTCCATTTTGGATTGCTTTAATGTCATAAATCAGAGGTTTCGCAGGTGGTACAACATCGGGCGGAAGGAGTTTATAGGGCACAAAAGAATGCGCAAAATTACCGCGTAAATCTGTTGCTCGGATGCCATAAAACACATTTCCCTTCATTGTTTTCAAAGGTAGTGTATCGTAAAATACGGTATCTTTTAAGTTGTAGCCAAAAATTGGCGACCACTGAGCTGAATTCCCAAAACTTCTCGATAGTCGATAACCCCCTAAATCATCAATTTTCAATGGTTTCCAAACAATTTTCACAACGCCAGAAACCGCAACATTCACTGTTTTAATTTCCATTGTTGGTGGCGGAATTGTATCTAAGGTGATTGCGCTAAAAGGCAATGTTGGACCTTCATTGTTTGCAGTATCAATTGTTGAAACGACATAGTAATTTTCTAAAAAATGACTCGCAGAATCATGAACAAATGAAGTTGCCGTGGCTTTTAATTCTTTGATGACTTTAAATGGCCCCCTGTTTGAATTTCCATAATAAACTTTAATCTTACTGAAATCTGATACTGGAACAACCTTCCAAGTAAGTTGAACTTGATTCAAAGATTGACTATTGTATTTCATCTCTGAAACAGTGGGTGGAGGTGTCAAATCGCGACTGTATGCATTTGATAATTCTGTGGTCACGAGCTTTCGTTCACCAAAAATATTGTAGCCAAATATGCGATACGCATTGAATTGATAATTTTTAAATGTAGAGTCAACCACAACATGGAAAAAAGGATTGGTAGAGTCATTTCCAGATGAAGGCAATAAAGGTTCAGTATTCACTTGTTTCCAATCTCCTTTGAGCGAGGGAATTTTTTTCTCAATGTCAAATGCGAAATACTCTTCAGATTTGGGCCATTTCAGATTCACATATAAATCACCGGGTTGATATAAAACTTGCGACAAATCATTGACTTCTGGAACAACGGCATATACCATGCTCAGTTTTTTGTTGGGACAAAATTTATGTGGCCTCTTAAGTTCGTAAGTAATTTTATAGGTTGCGCCCTCTTTTAGATCTATTTCAACACCCAAATTGGCCAATTTTGCAGCTTCCCAAGAAAACGAGGATGCCGTGATTGCAAACAAATGAAGATTATTTTGAAAATTTACCCTTTCCTGAATCGATGCAAACTCATCCGGTTGATTCCCTTTAAATTGAGAAAACACCGCCCCTGCCATGGCGGCAATTTGTTTGTTATTTTTGGCATTCAACCATTCACTGCTTTGTGGGGTATCGATATCATACAATTTTTCAATTTTTGAAGAATTTCCATTTTCATCAACAATTTGAATTGTTTTTATCAGGAGACCCGATTTTGCGATTGCCCTCATTTCAAAAAAATTCCGAGGAATCAACCTTAATTTGGCTTTGTTATTTCCAATATATTTTACTCGAACAATTGGCGCAAAACTGTCTATTTCTTGTCCCTCCAAATTGGAAAAAAGGCCAATACTTAAAAAAAAGAATAAATACTTTAGCAATTTCATAGATTATTTGATTGGAAGTGTGAAAGCTTCATAGATAAATGTAGGCTCATTGCGTGGATTGGGCGGGTGAATTCCTGGACGGATATTCAAAGTTGGGAACAGCTCATTTTCAATTTTCTCAGCGCGATGAATCCAATATTGCCACTCATCGCCACCTGCGTTGAATCTCACTGTTGGAACAGTTAAAGAAATTTGGCTGAGCTGTGTGCGATAATCGCTGAGCTGATCTGGATGGTATGGATAGTTGATACTCGAAATATTGCTAGTAGTGTGTACTTGTCCGGTGTTTGTAATGTTGATATTTTTAATGCCCATTAGTTTACTTGGACCTTCACTTTCGAATTCGTTTGCCAAAACCCTGGAAACAATACTTCTGATTCTGTTCGCTTGCTCAATCATTGACAAAAATCTTTTGTTACTCGGATTGATAGAGAAAGCATAGTTGTTTTTTCGCTGTTCTCTTAGCCAATTGGGAATGTTTTCAGGACTACTGATAGCAATATTTTGATCAGACACAGGAACAAGTTCCTCAATAAAGTTCACTGGCTTCAGCGTGTCGAACAACTGGGTTGTTTCATTGAAAAACTCCATGTTTTTTATTTCATGATACGGAATTTTATTGGCCACAATCATTTGATTCACCTTCAAATAAAAGTCCCTCATTTGCAAATAATATTGGTTTTGGTTCGTTGGATACATTTTGATTGCCCTAAAATTATTTGGCACATTTGTTGACTCCCTGCCAATATCATAATGATCAAAGGGCTCGGCAGTTGTTCCAAAAGTTAAAAAACCAAAAGAAGTAATTAAATTCACTTGAGTTGCATTGTTCACAAATGCTGCCCTACATTTTTCTTCGAAAGAATGAAATCTACTTGTTCCAAAATAGGTAGTGTACATTTCGTCAACGAATGAATTAGTCATGCCTTGAATTAAACTTTCCATGAAGTTAGCGCCATTGCTGCTTGCTGCAGCATTCTTTCGGTATCGGGTAACTTGTATTGAATTGCTATCACCATTGAGTGACAACAAACTCTCTGAAACAGAATTTCCCTGAAGATATTGAGGGATATTGACTGTGTTTAGTAATTGGTTATTGATTGAATTTGAATTATAAAATCTCAATGAACCACTTTGAGAGGAATACGGTTCATAGAAATTATTCCCCTGTAAAACCCTGATTACATCTACTCGGTATAATTTACCCATGTTGAGTCTATTCGTCGCAAATTGAATATTGTCTACACCTCTTGCTACAGATAATGGAGTGAAAGCCACATTCCCCGTATTCAAATCCGTATATCTCATCAGATATTTCACTGGAACACTACGCTGAAAATCAACCGCGACGTTATAAATAGCATTGGTCATCACATTCGTAGTTGGAGCAAACAGTCCACCCGTTCTATTTTGAAACCACAAACCACCAAGAATATCTGTTCCATAAACAAACATTCTGTTGTTCTGTGGAAATTGATTGCGAATCATGTAAGGATCGATGATGGCAATTCTAACGGTTGTAAATTCAATTGCTTTGTCCTCATAAACGCGTTGGCCATTTCCTTTAACCGCATTCACCCATTGATTGTTGATTTTTTCTTCAAACCAGGCTGAAATTCTCATTCTATATTTAGTATTGGCATCAAGGTATCCTTGATTGAGGGATAGTGTTCCTTGGGTGAAATCTTCATCTGAGTTTTCACTCAAAATATACTCTACAGGAGTAAAATTGTTTTGTTGATCAACTTTTCCATAGGAAACGGTCCGTTTTACTCTAAAAGTACGAATTTGGGTGTTAGAACTTCCGGGTACTGGAACCTCTATCGTCATCACAAAATTATTTTTAAATCGATAAGCAAAATATGGTTTTACCGATAACGGCACATTGGTAGATTGATGCGCGGGACCAATATCTTCGATCAACTTAATATTTGCAACTGGCGATGGCATTTCTAGTAGAGGTGGTTTACAAACGTCACCAATTGTAAATTCAAAATTGAATTTACCTTTAACCAAGCCACCCAGAACATTGTAGCTTCCTGCCGCTTTTCCTGCTATCCATGTTGGATTTGGTGTTCCAGCCATCAAAATAGCGCCACATTTTAATTGAGCCAATGTGATATTTCCGTTGTAACAAAAAACATCCACATACATACCTACTTTTCCATCTAAATATGCATAAACGTCTCCGGTAGCATACCACCCATTCAATCCAATGTTAGCTGAATTGTTACACCCTCTGTCGTATCGAATGAGCGCAACGTTGTACCCCGCTCCCATTTGAAAGGATCCATAAAACATCAGAAACTTCTGATTCCCGGTATTGATATCGAAATTCGCACCATGGGCAATACCAAGTCCCATAGAACCTGCATTTACTGGCTGCATTGGAAGACTTCCATTGAGAACTTCAATTAACTTTTGCGAATAAACAGGAGCTTCCATTCCATTTCCAATCATAAAATAGGATGAGAAAGTAACTCCAAGAATTTTCACAGATAAAGGCCTAGAAGGTTTTCCAAAATGCAAATGCCAATCACTCGCACTCAACAATAAATCCATTTCTCCCATTTCAATTCCAGAAGAAGTGGAAGAACCTTTTATCAAACCATACGCATTGATATAAGAAACAGCCCTTGCAGAAATTTTAGCATTCACAACATCAATCGTAAAATTACCAACCGCGCTAAACTCATAATCACCTTGGGCTTCCAAATGATATCCAGAACCCAACATGGCCAAATTCGCATCAAGTGAAATAGAATTAATACCCCAACTTTCACTCAAGTTTGCAGTTAAAGCTCCTTTGATTTTGAACTGATTCGCAACAACTGATTCTAACTCAATTCCTCCCCTAAACAGTTTATTTGCAAGATCTCCATCATTTACTTTGTAACGACCATTTTCGAACAGAATATTGCCACCAACACCAATCATAAAACTCTTCGCATTCACAATATTGGGAACAACCGGCACCGGCACCGGAAGATTTACCGTTCCACCCGCATACCAGTAATTTCGCTTGTTTGAGTTCACCAACTTTTGGCCAATGCGCAACTCTGTTTTTACCCCAATATTTCCAGAACAAAGATTAAATCCGCAATCAATGTTTCCTGAAAATCCTGTTCCCCATTTATTGTCGTTTTCGTATATTTCAACATTCCCCCTTAAACTCAGTGGTCCCATTGAGCCATCGACATTAAATTCTTTTATTTCTGGAGGGATAGGGACAAAGTTTCCTTGAGGTGTCTGACGGAATCCAACGGTAGCGGTTCCACCAATTTCCCCAAAATCAAAACCCGGAACCGCGAGTTTTCCCTGAATCTTGAGAATGTAATCAGTGCCCATACCTTGTGCACTGTTATTGTTATTGTTGTTGTTTCTGTTCCCTGAATTGCCTGGATTGTTTGAATTTCCTGAATTTGCGTTGCCTGAGGAATTTCTTGTGATTAATTCGAAAGGACTCCGCCCACCATTTGCAGCTTGACCAAAACCATACCCCAACACAGAAGCCGCAGTTAGTTGTACATTCCCCAAACTAAAGGCATTGGCTCCTGAATTTTTGATTGTCATGTTTTGAAAATCAAATGCCAATCCCAAAGTAGGAGGATTATTTGCTGTTTTACCCACTTCCAGATTCATATTCCCCGATAAATTGAGTGCCACTTCGATTGTCCCCTGTCTCATCGCCAAATTCAATGAGCTTGTTGGCGATATTTCCAAAGTAGCACCATGTAAGGGTTCAAACTTAACATTGTTACCCAATGTCACATTACCTGAAAATTCTGTGCGACTGCCATTCAAGGAAATCGCCAATTTGTATTTTGTGTTATTTGTATCTTGGCTGATAGGCGTTTTTAAACGTCCCGAAAGGTAACTATTTGAAATAATCCCTTGATCAATCCTGAGTTTAAAAGTGTCAATTGCATAATTAAATGTCCCCCAAGAATACCCATCTTTAATTGATCTCACATTGTTTTTAAACAATTCAAAGCTCGGTGCATCGCCGTTAAAATCCAATGTGGACAGATTGAGGTAAATCCTATCATCATTCGGAGGCGCCAAGCCCACTCTCCTGGTTCCACCACCCATCCAGCGGGGCAAAGCCACAAGTAAATCGTTGGCTTGTCTTCCTGTCCATGTAGCAGGTTGAGGATTAGGCTGATTGTTCATCCTCGATAAATTGATGAGTGTTGAGTTATCGATTACTAAACTGCACGATTGGAATACAAAATCATCCATATCGAGTGCAACAAAATTTGGCAAACTTGCTTCAAAAACCATATTTCGGTTTTTATCGAGTGCAATTTCAATTGGCGTAACAATGGTATCGCCTGTAACAGGTTGGGGAGTTGCAGCTTTGATTAAACGTGGATTGGGAATCAAATCGGCGTACAATAATCCATCTTTCACCCCATCGGTACAATCAAAATTGATGTATGGATTCCGATTATTCAGATTAGGTTTAAGTTGAATTTTTCCTATTCCGGGAATGGAAATTTTATTGTTCGAAACCAACTCTAATCTCATCAATCCCAAATTATTGCAGCTCGGAGTAAGTTGATAATCGAACGACACAAAATCCAAAGCATCTCCTTGGGTACCGTTTAGTTGCAGACTGAGCCCAGCAAACATATCAACACGATTGGAATGAAACACTAATTTCCAAATGTAAAAAGACCCCAAATGATTCCACGAAGTAACCAAATAAGGCAAAGTTGAACCTGCCGTATCGTCTGTATTTTGCCTAGAACTTCTAAAAATCAAATCCCGATTCGCATCGCTTTGCAACATGGTTCTAGCACCAAGCACACTCAAGTTATTCGGAACCAGATTTCGGGTATGATCTCCCTGGCGGGCCTGAGCTTCACCAGAGTAAACATAACCAGATTCGGTAACTTTTAAACCCGTAAAATCGACCAACAAGTAATGTTCCAAGAAAGGAACTTTGATAGCACCTACGCCATCATAAGGTTCCGAAGTGGTGTTTAATTGTTTGATTTTCATGGTAAATGCACCAATACAAACCTCGGCACCAATTCTCATACCGTCGTAATTTGTGAATAAACATCCGTCTGCCAGTTGGTTTAGGTGAAACTCTTTACTAAAAACATATGGTGCAGAATTGGTATCAGTTGGGTCCGACAAATATCCAATTCGAGCATAATAATGTTGATTTTCTGGCAAATCAATCACCACTGATTTTGTGGTAAACAAATCTGACGTAATTTGATTGATATTCGGATGATGAATCAAATAATCATGATTCATATCCACCCATGCTACCCTCTTTGGAGATAAAAATTGTGCATCTCTGTCAATTTCGATGAACATTTTTTCGCGAATCATGAGTTTGTGATTTTCGTCAAATCCAGCATCCCTAGCCAAGGAAGCCATTGAATCGGGTAGTACTTTCGACGGGCGTCTCATGGGCAAATATTCAATACGGAATTTCTTTTTGGTAGAATCCAATTGAACCTTACGCATCAGTAAAGGCTGCCCCATTCCAAAAACCATGTTTGAAGTTGCTTCTACAACTTGCTCCAACGACTGTGACCTCTGCTTAATATAACTCGTTGCTTTGGGTTCAAATTCCTCCCCTCTATACCACGCCCAGCGATTAAAAGTTCGAAACATCACGCGATACTCTCCGGTTCCTCGAAAAGCAGTGGGCGATTGATAAAACATGGTATCAGAAATGTATTGCCAATTGGAATTTGGTTCATTGCATGTGCCATACACTTTGATTCTTTCTACATTAGAATTTGCGGCCCCTATAGACGCTACAATTGGATAATTCTGAAACGGAATTGTATCACCAGCCGCGGGATAAATAATTCTCGATGAAAAACTACTATTGGGAGGATTTGCAGTGTTCCCACCTGCATTATTTTGGTTATCAACCAATGTAAAAATACAGGTTGCGCTGTATCCATTGTTTCTAAAAATCACGTTTTCATTTTCATCTGAAACTTGAACCCTGAAAATGTATTGAACGCCAGGTCTGAAGCCTTCTTGCGATACATTCAATACCGCAGTAGTTGCGTAATTTGGCAAGTCTTCCTTAACTAAAAATGGAGTTGTTTCGCTAAAAATTTGGTCATCGGAAGTTTTCCGTAATGGCACCTCGTGAATAAACAGCTTGTATTTGGGTATAATATTGAGTCCTTGCTGTTGAATCATTGCTGGAGGCATCCAATTCAATGTCAATACGTTACTCGTAAACGCATTTTGAATCTGATTGCCACAACCCGCAATTCCATTCACAGAGGAAATCATTGGCGGATCTAAATATTGAATCACAATTGGGTTGCTACAATTCCCATTTGGGTTTGTTTTGGGGGACGTTTGTCCGGGCGTATTAAAATCATACGCTGTCATGCAAATGGTATAAATGCCTTCCGGTAAACCACCGGTTCTTAAGACTTGCAAATAATCAAATCCCGACATCAATACATTGTTTTTGTCGAACAATTGATCCATCTCCGCTGCCGTCATTAAATGATTGTCAAATGCATTTAATGTAAATGGAGTGGCTGGTACAAAATTGGGATTTGTGTGAATGTCAATGCCCGTATTTGAGCTAATTTTCGCTGAAAATTTCAAATCCAAACTCTGTGAAGTATTGTTGCGCACGAAGATTTGAATTCTTTCTGGCGACATATCCGTATAATACTTCAGCGAAGGACTATAAGGAGGAAGCGGCGTAATTGTAATGGTAACGTCTTGAGCTTGCAGCGAGCCTATTGTCCCAAAAAAAAATAAAATAAATAAAAGTTTAAAACGAGTAGCCATATGTGATTCCAAGTCTGTTTTGAGTTAAGTAATAAATTGATGTTGTGTTAGTTGTATTTAATGTGTATTGGTAACGTATGCCAATAAGTTGCCTTTTTAAGATGGTGAAATTAAGTCCTGAACTCACAGTAAAAATGTTCCCATCGGTAATTCCATTGACACTTCTTTCTTGGTAAGTAGTACCTAGATTCACCCGAATTTTATTTTTCAAGAAAGACGAAGTTGCCGATAACGAAGGTCCTACATTCACCACATCTCCAGTATACATAGCTATCGCTGCCCTGATGAATCCAAAATTGATGTTCAATTTTAATTTCGATAAGTTCATACCATAGTTGAAAGTTGTGAGAAAGACGTCTGACTGGCTAAATTTTTGTGTGAGGACATTCAGATCGTCCACAGATTGTTGAGTAACATTTACGGTGATGTTAGACGAAACCAATTTTCCAGGAAACAACATAGAAATCGTACCGCCATATGAAGCATTGATCTGACTAATCCGAATACTGTCGTTCAATTGGATTTTCCCGGAAGTTTGGGTGGTTCCAAAATTCGAATATGTTGCTTGTAAATTCAACCTAGAAAAAGGGGCAATCGAGATGTTTAAAGACTGAACATTTCGAATGGTTGTGGCCATTTTCAGTTTGCTTAAATTGTCTTCTTGTAGTCCGTATGAACCGCTCAAATTCAATTTCCCTTGCCACAAACGCAACCCAGGATTGATGGTGTATCGCTGAATGTCGTTTTGAATATAATACATCCCTAACGAACGATAGTTAGGTCCTACATATTCATATTGGCCTGTTAAATCAATGTATTTTGAACCGAAACCAAACAACATTTTGTATGCCTGATTGAAGGTGGTGCTAATATTTACGGCTATCAATGGCTGAACAAACTGAGGCAATTGATTTTGAATTTCGTTGCCAAACGCTTGTTGATCTTCAGTATACAATGAAATGGCACCTTCTGCTTCCCATTTGAAGTGCTTCCCCAATTTTAATTTATTCGATAGACCAACAAGTAAATTGTCGGAAGGAGAAATATAATTCACAGTAGGTCTTTTGATTGAAGCCGTATCATCTTGGATTTTGATCAGCGATAAATCAACAAAATTGACGTCTGAACCGACTCCCAACTTGATTCCATAACCAACTCTTTTGTAAGCGGGAATGACGGTTATTCCCGCAGATTTGATGAGTGCAGTATCTTCTTCTATGGCCCGATTGAATCGACCATAAAAGGCGGCAAATCGAAATTTACCGGGATTCAATTCAAGTGCACCGCCCAAAAAGGTAGCCCCGGAGAGTGTGTAACTGCCAAACGATAGATTTCGAAAGCCCATGTGAGCAGTGGCCCATTTATAACTTGGCGACAACCCGTATTGGTTAAAGGGTTGAGAATAATTAAAATCGTTGTTGGAGTAAACCCCAGAAAAGGGGAAACTCATATTGGCAATGGTTATTGTGGGTTGACCTTGTATGAACCAATCGAGTTTATTTAAATTGGTTGCATTTGGTGCCGTGCCGCCCTTTTGATTATACCAGATACCGATATTGATGCTACCTGTAATTTTCGGTTTCAATAACGATTTTAAGGTAGATGAATCATTTAAACTTTTATTTTCATTGTGAAGACCAGCGAAAAGTAAATTTTGCTTTAAAAATAGAAAGATGACGATGATTAAATGATTATAGCGCATGAATTTGCAGTTCTGCAATATATTTCTAAAAAAAAATAATTCCAACGCATTATTTGCAAATAATGGTTATTTAATCAATATTTTTTTGTGAATAACCATTAGGAAAATTAAACTAAAAAAATAGCCCAGCTTTCGCCGGGCTATCAACTTAGAAACTAAACGATCAAAAAAATTACTGTTTGATTATTTTATGGTTTGCAATTTTACCAGCAGCTTTCACCGTAATAAAGTAAATGCCCGATGTAAAATTGGTCATGTCTACCAATGTTTCAGATGTTTGAGATGATTGATTCAAAACAACTACACCAGAAACAGAAGTGATAGAGATTGTCAATGGTTGATCAACCGATGATTTTACCACCAATAGGTTTTTTGTTGGGTTAGGATAAATTGACACTGGAAGAGCCAAATCATTCACAGAACTTGGCGTACAAACCCTCACAAAAATGCTGTCTGTGGTTTCAAGATTGTTACAACCGGTTGCATTGTAAGAATATTTAATTTTCACATATCCTGTTGTTGTTACTTTAGAAACATCGAATGTATTTCCAGAAACACCGTCTCCAGTAAATACACCATTTGCAGGGCTACCAACCAATGTAATCACATCTTTAGATTCAGCACAAATGGTATCCTTTGCAATGTCAAAAATCAAACGATTCACTGATTCTTGAGCTCCAATATCTTTTGAACCTAAAATTGGGAATCCACGTTGGTCTAAAGAAGGAATGGTATCTGCATACACACCGCTATCTAAAGCAATAGAACCACTAAGCAAAGCATGAGTTCTGGTATCTGAACAATTGAATTTCAAAGTATCCAATTTGGGATCTACATTGTAGTAATTACCAACAATTAAAGGAGTTTTGTTTTGAATTGCAGTTACATCACCAATGAAAGACTTCACAGGATAAATTGGATAAACGTGACCATTGATTTCATGAATATCTTTACCATTGAATCCATTATTTCCCCAAATAATTGAGTTTGTATAGTTGTTAATACCATAGGTGCAAATACCTCCACCTTTACCCGTTTCTGCAGTGTTATTTGTTATGGTACAGTTGATGAATTTAGAGAGATTATTACCTACTAATACTCCACCACCGTCTGTTCTACTAAAATTACCCGATACAGTGGTATTTTCCATATAAATCTGATAACCATAAACTCCACCACCCATTACAGATCCAGTTTTGGATTCATTGTCAACAATATTGCCAGAAACCTCTGAGTTGTACATGTACAATTCTATTGCAAGAATCGCACCTCCCTGAACCTGATAATTTAACTTTCCGAGTGTTCTGTTGTTCACGATTCTGCAATTATGTATGTATAACTTATTCGCGGCTCGAATGGCAGAACCACCACCATTTAATTGTTTATCACCGTTTTGAATGGTCAAGTCATGAAAATGCACTTCCGCAGCACTGATAGAGAATACTCCATTTTTACCCCCAGCAAATGGTTGCGTTGCACCTTGAATGATTGTTTTAGAAACACCAGCGCCCATGATTGTTAAATTTGTAACCCCTGAAGCATTTACAATAGAATCTTCTGTGTATGTACCTTCAAAAATTTTCAAAATATCGTCGGTTTTCACTGCTAATAAACCAGCCTTAACAGTTGTGTAATCGGCCCCAGATGCCCCAACAGTTACAACGTTGATAAAGTTAATTTTTAAAGTAGTGTTTACGCCATAAGTGCTGTCGATTTTACCACCTCCAGCAAGTGCAGCATTGGTGAAGGAAACTTGGAAATTTGTGTCAACAGCGTGATCACTAGCTTTTCCTGTTAAAGACATTGAAAGCGTTGAATCATTTTGCTTCACCAATTTAGCTGTTAGTCCAGACACCAAATTTGAAATGGTCACTTTACCCGAAGCCACGAAATCTTCACCAACAGTTCCTGCAAAATAATGTCCCTCAAGTTTGTTGTGAAAAACATCGATGGTTTCTGTGAATGAACCATCATTGTCCATCACTTCTTTAATCACCAAAGATTTGAATTTAATCGATGGACCATTAATAGAAACTTTGATTTGTCCCCATCCGTTGGTTGGCAATTTACTCGTATCTGAAGTCATGTCATAAGGACTTGACCACATCAAGCTGCTAGTATCGTTAGAATAATTGGTCAAGATGTAACGATTGTACATTTTGCTGTAACAGATGGCCGCGTTATTCGCAGACTTTGGTCCAACCCAATAGGCTTTGTTGTTGTATTTTCCTTTGAATGCATACAATCCATTGTAATAACTCGGAAAACCGTTTCCTCCTTCAACCACCAAATCAGGTGTTTGTGAAAATGCACTTCCAATACTCAGAATGGAAAGCAATAAAATGATGAGATTTTTTTTCATTAATCGTGATATAATTCGAGCACAAAGTTAAAATGTGAATATTGTTTAGAAATGACCCAACACAGTTGATTTTTGTTAATAAATTGATTTTCATTGATTTAATTATTCAAATGTTACAGTAATAACACAAAAATGATGATTTACACGAGTAAAAACATCCATCCATTTTAAGAATTGGAATCGTAAAAATTAAATTATTCAGTTTTAGAATTAAATTTGTATCTCAAGCCTCCATGACACATACACGCAATAAATTCAAGGTTTTACTCATCGACGACCATGAAGTTGTACGATTTGGAATATCTCAAATTATTCGGCAGTATGTCCCCAATTGCGAAATTTCGGAAATTTCTGAATTTCATGAAATCAATCAAATCGAAAATCTTTCAAAGATGAATTTGGTTATTTCTGATTTAAATTTACCCGATTTTAAATTTTACCAAGTGGTAGAAGAATTAAAATTGAAATTCAATGAAATTCCCATTATCATTTTTTCGATGTATGAAGAGGAAACCATCTTGCCCATTCTTTCAGACAATCAAAATATTTACAAATTCATTCACAAGGGTGAGGGATTATTCAAATTAAAAGATTCGGTTTTGGAAATCTATCAAGGAAATCTGCATCATAGTCGAAGTTCTAAAATTTCTAATACCGACAACAAATTCTCATTACTAAGTAACAGAGAAATGGAAATTGCAATACTTTTGATTAGCGGTAAAACTGGCGTTGAAATTCAAGAATTGACGCAACTAAAGGCTACGACAATTTCAACATTAAAGCATAGAATTTTTCAAAAACTCGACATTCACAGCATTGCAGAATTAATGAAATTGTCTTTAATGTATGGGATTGATCAATCTTGAGCGAGGTTTAGAGATAGTTCGATGGTAAATTTATCATTTTCCTTCAGATAGTGAAATTGAGCATCAATAATTTTACCAAAAGCCAACATAATTTTCCATCCCATTTTAACTACAGAATCTACGTTTAAAATCTCAGTTGCACTTTGATCTTGAATTCCTATAGATGCAATAATTGAATCAGGTAATGGATTTTGGCTAATAAATTGAATTTTAACTCTCTTCTCTGTTTCCACAATGTTCAATTGCACCCAATTCCCTTGGTTGTATTTAATGGCGTTATCCAATAAATTGCGAATAATTGAATCTAGCAAAACCCTATCGGTAAGAACGGCAACTTTTTGATGATTTAAATAATTTGAATGAATAGAAATTCCTTTAAGTTCTATAACCGGATGGTAAACTTTTAAAACATCTTGTATCAACGTTGCTAGATTAATTCTTTTTAATTGCAGGGTAAACCCAATGAATTGGGTTCCCAACCATTGTAAAAATTCATTGATAAAATGATACAAATCGTGTGTAGTTTGTGCTGAAACACTCAATGTGTTTCTTAAATTCTTAATATTCTGTTGATTTCCGTTGAGCGTTAGAAAAATCGATTGAGATAAAAATAACAAAGGAGATTTTAAGTCATGCATTAAAATGGCATACAATTTATTTTTAAATTCTATTTCAGCCTTCAAAGAGTCTGCCAATTTATTCAATTCAATCATTGTATTTTTTAATTCTTGGGTTCTTTGACGAACCATATTTTCTAATTCTTGCTGATATCGAATTTTTGATTTATATCGGTAAGCAAAAATACCTGCCACAATGATGACTACTGAAAAAAGAATGAGTAAAATGAACCACCATTTAAAATAATATGGTGAGGGTATTTCAATGGTAATGATATTTAATTTCGATCCGTCATAAAGTTCAAGGTGATAAATTCCAACAGGTAATCGATTGACAATAATTTCTCTACTTTCAGCAATTTGAAACCATTGATTATTCAATTCGCTAATGCGATAAACCAATTTCGGTGAATGATTTTCAGTGTAGTTTACGTAATCTAAACTCAACTTAAGAGAAACATAATTGTAGGGCAAAGTCAGCTGATTTGAAAATGGAATTTTCGTAAATTCATTAATAAATATTGTGCCTACCTTATAATTCAATTTGGTATCTTCAAACAGATTTGAACTGTCATATATTTTCACCACCCCCCTATCGGTTGCAAAAAAAGCAACTTTATTTTGGGCGGTGTTATCGTCAGGATAAACCCCACCATTAATTTCGTTACACCCTAAAGTTTCAGTGGCAGAAATAAATTTGAATTTAAAATGCCTCATTTTATTTGAATTCGAAAATTCGTATTCAATAATTCCTTTGTTTGTTCCAATAAGTATTTTGTTATTTCCAATATTTCTCAATCCGTGTGATGCCAACATCCAATTGTAAGGATCACTTTCAATCTGAGATAATTTACCATGACCACCTAATAATTGAACACCCGCGCCATAAGTGGCTAGATAGATTTTATCATCTACAAATAAAACATCTCTAACAGAAACCCCTTTTAAATGGTGTTGCTTGGTATTAAAATTTGCATCCAAAATAATGAATCCACTGTTGGTACAGAAATATAGTTTCGACTGATATATTTTTACTTTATGAATGAGATTAATTCCATTAAATTTGAATTTCAAATGGATAGAATTTCCAATAATTTCATATATTGAACCTTCGGCAACAAAGTAAAAACGACCATTATGCCAGAAAACATCTTCAACAAATTTATTTTGAGGGACAGGATACTGAGCAATAATTTTGCGTGTTTGTGAATTTAATTTTATTAAATAGAAATTTTGGGAAAACCAAATATTTCCCACCGAATCTGATTTACAAAAAGAACCTGTCCACCTTCCTGGCACCACCAATTCACCACTATTTTTTTGGTCGATTTTCCAAACAAACAAACCCCCATTTGTCAATGAGTATAAATGTTTTTTTGTTTGGTCCAAACAAAATGAATATGTGTATGGCGTAATTTGAGAATTCGAATTTGGAAGATTATAAAAATTATCACCAATCAATTTGGTTTCCAGTAAGCCGTAATTTGCTGTGCCTACAAACAATTTCTTATCGCTTATTAATGGGTAAATACAGTTAATTTCATTTAATAAGTAATCTGGAATATCGATAATAAAGGAAGGACTATCATCATTCTTTTTCCAAATTAAAATTTGATTATCGATTTTAAATGCAACTAAAGTATTGGATTTGAACAGCAATCTACTGCTAGATGTGGTTTTAATATGATGAATATTACGTTTATGAGGGTCCCAATACCAAATAATTTCATTATGCCGAACTTTATAATGGAAAAAATCTGGCAGTGTAATTTCACCGTATTTCACTTGAGAATTTGAAGGGGCATGAGTTGGAGAAAAATTTGATTTTTGATAAACCTGTTCGGAATTTCTTCCTTCAAAAAACCCTGTATTTACAATTAAATTCAATCCCTTCTTTTTTGTTAAAATCAAATCATACCCATGAATTTCATAGATATTGGTTTGATCATCCTCAATGAATAATTGTTTATTTACATTAAATACGCCTGAAATCCGATTGCTTTTCAGGTCTTTGTTATTGTTTTGTGAAAAAAACTGGACTTGCGAACCGTTGTACTCAAATAATCCAAATTGGGTAGAAATCCAAAATTTTCCACTTTGATCCATTTCAATTCCTGTCACCGTATTTTGCAAAAAATATCGATTTATTTTGACCTGCGTAAAATAATTAGGAGGGACACCAAAAGAATGTCCCTCCACCATGAAAACAGAAAAGAAAATGAAGAATACTAAGCGCAAGGTTAATTCATTAAAATTGGCAATTTAGCTTCAAAATTAATTGAAACGCTTTGATAAGTGGTTCCCATTTGTTTGATCGCTTTTCCAGATACAAGGCAGGAAATATGTTGAATATTTTCAAATTGTTTTTTTTGTGTATTAAACGTAGGATATGCTTTTCCCGCTTCAATTATTTTAAACTTAAGTGATGGCCAAAGATTTAGTTTTGAATATTCCTTTACCTTCAAGAAAGAATATGCATCTATATTAAAATTAGAGGTGGCCATATTGAAATTTGCGGAAATTCCATCGGTGTAGGCCGAAGAATCTAATACAAAACTATCTCCAGCAGCAAGCTTTGGCAATAAAAAATTACAATTAAACCAATTGGTTTTCATGGAATCAATGATTTGCACTGAACAATAATAGCCAGAATCGTTCGTGATTTTAGCGCTTAATTTACCCAATGCATTATAAGGCAAACCCTGTACATTCGACAAATTAGAAGTCAGTTGATATTGATCATTAGGATCAACAGTTAAATTAAAAAAATAATCGGTATTGCCAATTTTCCCGTAATTATTCTTTTCAAGATTTTCTTTGTTACAGGCTGAAAAAGCAAAAAATAAAATAAATATATAATAAAATTTCCTCATGGTTTGTCAATAATAATAAATTCTGTACGTCTGTTTTCTGCATGCAATTCCTCAGGACAAGTGACCCCATCTTTGCATTTGTTCAACAATTTCTCTTCGCCATAACCTTTAAAGACAATTCTCTCCTTAGAGATATTCCCTTTAGTGTATATATAATTGGTACTTGATTCAGCTCTTTTTGCGCTTAAAATTAAATTATCTGCTGATTTACCCCTTGAATCAGAATGAGACCCAAGTTCAATGTAAATATTCGGATTTTGATTTAAAACCAAACATATTTTATCCAACTCAATGGCCGCCGATGGCGTAATGTCCCATTTACCTGATTGAAAATTAATTTTACCAATGTTAAACACTTTGGCTAAGTCAATCCCTGTTTTCAAGATTTGAACATTATTGAGCAAATTTGAAATTTTATTTAAATCAACAGTATCTTTATCTTGAGGTAGAACAATGATTGAATCTTTAACACCAATCAGTTTTTGACCTTCGTATTGAATGACCAATACAGTAGTATCAAACTTGGTAACATCACTCATTTTGAAAGTAAAATCACCTACAAACTCAGAGTGAATGAATCTTGTTCTATCTTTTACTCTGAGAGCAATTTTTAATTTATCAGCTTTTGTTATCTCACCTGTTTCACGGTTAATCAACTTTCCAACAAACACTAAATCCGTTGAATGAACAACCTGTGCAACTGTATCAACCACTGGTGCTTTTATTGGTGCTTCAGGTTCAATTTTCTCTTTTATAATTTGAACACGATAAACTTTATCTTTATTTGTGGAATTATTAAAAACAATGGCGCTTTGTTCGTTAAATCTTTGAAATCCAAAAAAATCCGAATTTTCAATTCCCCCGAAGCTGATTTTCGAAACATTGTTCAGAATGTTTTTACTCCAAATTTCGAGTTTTTTATTTCTGTCTGTACAGAAATATAGTGTTGTTCCGTATACCGAAGGGAACAATTCATTCGATGCAGAATTAATGGTAGAGTCCAATATCTGTTCTTTCAAAAACTGATTATTTTTTAATGGAATCATGTAAATATCGAAATTCATTTGACTGCCTCTTTTATTTGAAGCAACATATAAATTCTCCAAGTTATCGTCAAAAAATGGATATCCCACAGAGTAACTCGGATGATTTAAAAACAAAGGAGACTCAGATAAGAAATTCCATTGATCATCAAATTTCAGAACAAACACCCCCAAATTCAAACTAGATGCACTCGAATTTGTTAGATTCCTTGTTACAAAAACCATATGCATCTTGGAAGAAACACACACAGGACCTACATGAAATTCACCATGATTTAACCTATCTGCAATTTTTCTCGATTTAGAATTGTTTTTTAACGGTTTTACCTGATAAAAATTCGCATAATAACCCGGATACTCTTCATATTTTTGTTCTAAATTTTTATTAGCCACAGAAATAAATGTATCTTGACCGATGGCAAAATATGAAATAATATCATCATTTACTGACTCTGTGAGCAATTCATTTTCAATTTTATATTTTTCAATATTTTGTGCTTTGAGGTTCCCCAAAAGACAAACAAATCCTGCGAAATAAAAGAATATTTTTTGCCTCATTTTATTTAACCCTCCTTGGATTCACAACATCTTTTTGAAATAAATCGTTGATACCATATTTTAACGAGAATTCATGTGTCATAAAACTCATTGTATTGATAACATTTGTTGGATATTCATAGATATAGCCGAATTGAATTCCACTTTTGGTTCTGAGACCTGCTAAAATTCCAATTGCGCTTTCAATCCTATAAATCAGCCCAAAGTCAATTGATTTTTTATAATTAAATACGGTGGTAAAATCCAATGATAAAGGAATATCAATAGATGTTCGTGTTAAAATTTGAGGATTAAAAATCCAATCTTCATTCACGCTATATTTTCCCGAATACGAAATATACAAATAATTTCGATTGTTGTGGGCCGTAGCATCTTCATTTCCACTAAATGTGTAACGCAATATGCGGGGCTGAGCAATGCCAATGGTGTGCTTTTTATAATTGAACTTCAATCCAAACCCTCCGTTGCCAAGAATTCCAGTATTTAGACTTTGACCGAACGATTCATCATTTCTATCAATAAATGTCAAATCACTAAAATTTACCGATTGGTTTTGTGCCGTGATTCGCAGTGCTGAAACAACATTGAAATTTTTGGAAATCATCAACTTATAACTGTAATCTGCATTTAAATTAAGGGTTTTGACTGGTCCAACTTGATCATAAACGATAGACACTGCTGCGCCTGTATTTTCATTCAATGGTGCAGAATATGTTAAGGCATAAGTTGTTGGATTTCCTTCAATTCCAACCCATTGTGTTCGGCCTTGAATTGAAAGTTCAGCATTCAAATGTTGCCCTGCTTCAGCAGGATTCACCAAGTTATTATTGAATCGATATAAACTATATATTGGATCGATTTGTGAATTTAGGGTTGCTGCGGTCAAACAGCACAGCCATAAAAACAGTTTTATAGAAATTTTCATTTTGTTTTTCATTTTATTTTAATCTATTAATATAAACAGAAACCGTACGAACATCCTGATTCCCTAAATCAACAACCATGAAATATGTACCATCAGGCAATCTACCATCAGACTCCAAGATTACTTTTGGTGAATTAGAAATACCGTCCCATGAATTATCGTAGTTTGATTTTTCAAATACCACATTGCCCCAACGATTTAAAACCGTAATTTTATTATTGGGATAATATTGTAATCCAGGAATAACATAATAATCATTTAATCCATCGCCATTTGGAGAGATACCATTTGGTAAAATTACCTCACACTTGTCGGTATCTTTATGGTTGAGAATTCCATCATTATCACAATCTCCCGTTAATTCTTTATTGTCCTCTACTCCATCGCCATCTGTATCTAAATCTAAATAATCCTTTACTCCGTCACCATCCGTATCGGTTGTTCCTTCATCAGAATCAGAAATACCATCATTATCTGAATCAGTATCCAAATAATCCAAAATTCCATCAGAATCAGAATCTTTTGAAGCTTCATCTTGATCTAAAATTCCGTCATTATCAGAATCAGTATCAATGTAATCTGCAATTCCATCATTATCTGAATCAAGTGGGATCGAAGAGTTTAATCCTTTTTCTTCACTGTCAAGAATTCCATCATTATCTGAATCCGTATCCATGTAATCCGCTACTCCATCTGAATCGGAATCAACAGGATTGTTTTTATCTGAACCAGCTTCCACACTATCAGGAATTCCGTCGTTATCAGAATCAGTGTCTCTGAAATCTGGAGTTCCGTCTCCATCCGTATCCTTTGGATTATTTTTATCAGAGCCTACTTCTACAGAATCCAAAATTCCGTCATTATCCGAATCTGTATCTTCATAATCTTTCTTACCATCGCCATCACTATCCAATGGTATATTCTTATTTGCACCAGCTTCCACTGTATCTAAAATTCCATCGTTATCTGAATCAGTATCTTTAAAGTCATCAATGCCATCTCCATCGCTATCCTTTGGATTATTTACGTTAGCACCTACTTCCACACTGTCTGGAACTTGATCATTATCGCTATCGGTATCTAAATAATCCGGTAACCCGTCACCATCAGAATCAACCGGCAAAGACCCATTACCTTTTTCTACACTATCAGGGATACTATCACCATCGCTGTCAGTATCTACATAGTCTGATTTTCCATCGCCATCTGTATCGATGTTCTTTTCAATATTATCATCAATACCATCAGCATCTGAATCTGTATCTA
>CAZYBT010000012.1:4047-41977 GCA_964645755.1 uncultured Rhizobium sp. | reverse complement strand
CTCTCTCTCAGAACGGGAGTGCAAAGGTAACGCTATTTTTTTCTCTTTGTCAAGCGCATTCTTAAAAAAACTTTTAGTCATTTTGCCTATTCACTGCAATACAGTCACTTAGCCCTGTGTTTTTTTTTCGCGCTTTGTGTTTCCTATTCGATAACGATCAATTTATGTTGCTCACGCCCCCACTGTCCCTCAAAAATAACAATGTAATTACCTGCATTGAGATGAATTGAATGTTCGCCATTTAACGGCGAAATTACGCCAGAGATACATTCTTGACCCATGAAATTTAGAATTTGATAACGGCAATTAACTGAAGCATTCACTTTAAAGAAACAATTTCCTGTACTTGGATTCGGATAAATCTGCACTTTACCATGACTCAATGTCTTGGTTCGGGTGTAAAATTGATCATTTTTCCAACACCAGCTATCCAAATCTTGCCATGCACCAAGGGTATTCAATCGTCCACCGCTTAAAGTTTTTTGCATCAAATTAGCGTTGGTATCAACATGGGAGAGCAGCCAAGACTTCATTAACTGAATTGCGGAGTCAGGATTGTTTCGAAAAAGGTTTAAAAACACCTTACAAGATGTTGCGTATAATAATGCCATTGCACCTGCTACTTGAGGCGAAGCAAAAGAAGTTCCGCTTTCTTCTTTGTATAAAGAACCTAGTTTTGAAGGTGACGTTGTATAGATATATTCTCCAGGGGCGGAAAGATCGACATAAGTTTTGGAGTAACCGCTGGAAACATGTTGATCCATGTCATCTGAATTAGAAACGGTTATTAAATATTTGCTACCACATAAAGTTGGAATATCTCCAGCAACGCTTACATCCACATTTCTATTGGTCACAGCACAAACCGAAATAATACCTACTGAGCCGAGCGAATCGTAGAGCGAGCACCAAATTGGAGCATCATCGGCAAATGCATTATCCATTCCAACCGACATATTTAGTGCAACAATATTTGCTCCCCGAGTTTTGTTTGAATCGAGATACAATTTTTTCATTTTGTAAGCATAGATCATTGAACGGATGACACCCAGTTCGCCATCGCCAATTGGATCTGACGGATAACACAGAATTGGCATGATTTTAATATTCCAATTGGCACCGGCAATGCCGATACTATTGTTGCCTTTTGCACCGAGCACACCTGCCACACTTGTACCATGTCCGTCTATTACAGACTGGCTATTGAAAATAAATGGAGACTCATCACCACCATTCCATCCCCAATAATCATCGCGATATCCATTTCCATCATCATCAATTCCGTTATACGGAATTTCATTTTTATTTGACCAAATATTTGGAATTAAATCTTCGTGGGAGGTGTCAATTCCATCATCAATAACCGCAACAACCAAAGTATCCCCATTTTTATCGATACCACCAATTGAATTTTCCCAAACATTGTAGTTTTTTGTCAACAGGAAATGGTATTGTTTAGACAGAAATAAATCATTTGGTACTTTTCGTTTTGAAACAGGATGAGAAACTTGAACATGTTCAAATAATTTTGATTTCTTTAATTGATCTAAAATTTGATTTTTCAGCGGCAGTTGCAACATTCCAAAATATCCGTATTGTGTATCTGAAGGAATTGAGAGTTGAAGTAATCGAAAACTTTTCTCGATGGGCTTTAGGATATAAGGCACCGCTAAAGAATCACAAAATGCCATAATTTGATTGATTTCTGCTGATTGAGCATATTTCAAAATAAAATGTTGATTTAAGGTTATATGCACATCTTCTTTTTCATGAGGGACATTTGGCGTTGATTGTCCATTCAAGAAGTTGGAGAGAATCAAAATAATTGCTATGGGAAAAAGCTTTGTGGGCATACGTAAACAAAAATAAGAAAGCCCCGATAAAAATCGAGGCTTTCAGTTTATTCTATGAAAATAAAATTACTTTTTGTTGGCAGCACCTTTTTTCTTCGCTTCTCTTTCTTTCATTTTAGCGAGGTAGGTGTCTAATTTACTTTTGGTATCTTCAATACGAAGATAAGTCGCATAGTCATCGCACAGAGCTCTCATAGAAGAGATATCTTTATTTTCTGGAGCAAGAACCTCAGCTTTATTGTAATATTCTGCGGCAGCTTCAAAATTTTTCAATTTCATAGCAACATAACCAAGGCGTGTCAAATTTTCCAAGTTTTCAGTTTGTCCTAACAATGTTACAAACTCAGAGGTAAACAAAGTTGAAGAATCTACTTTCCCGGTATTATCTAAAATCTTGTTCATGGTTTTGAAGCTAGTTGATTTTAGTTCAAGTACTTTTCCGTAATAGGTACTTGCCATTTCATAATTCTTAGCTTTTTGATAAAGGAAGGCAATATTACCGATAGCAGTTTCGACTTCAACGGCTTGTTTTACTTTTGTAGCAGAGTCGATTTTGCTTAACCAGGTTATGTATTGAGTTTTTGCAAAGTTAGTTGAATCGGTTTTATCTAACTGCATTGCGGCTTTAGCCATAATTGGATACACTTGGATGTAAGATGAATCAATGGCTAAATACATTTTATTGATATTGATTTGTTCTTGGTATCTTTTCAATTTACTGTAAGCTCTATCCATGTAATAGAGGTCACGCTTGTTAAATTTACCACTTTTCTTGATCATTTTCAATTTTGAAATTTCGATAGATTCGTTGTAACGTTGAGCATTATATAATTGTTCAATTGCAACATCATACCAACCCTCAGCTGTTTTAGCAGTATCTGAAAGAACCGATTTGTAAAGTCGCATTCCTTCAGAAATCGAAGAATCACGGATTAACAAATTGGCCTTATTGAATGTTTCTTTAGGAGAAAGATTGCGATTCATTGAGGCTACGTACTTTTCTTCGTAAAGTTTGAAGTTTCTGAGAGCGTCTTTATTTTCATCAGCAAAAGTTGTCTTTTTACCTACATAAGCATAAGCAATTACCCCATAAATGTTTGGAAACTCACGAATTGCTAATAGATCATTTGCTTCTGAAATGGCTTCATCGAACTGACTATTCAAATATAAAGCTTCAACAAAACGGCGTCTTGCAGAGAGGTTGTTATTTCTTTTGAGGTATTCTTTAAAATAGAAAATTGCACTATCATTTTGTTTTTGCAAACCAAATACTTCAGCCATTTGACGATAGGCTGGAGCATAATCTTTATCTTTCGCCAATGCTTCATGAATTCTAATTTTAGAAAGTTCATAATTTTGAACACGGCGATAAACACGCGCTTCTCTAAGCAATGGACGTGGATCTTCAGGAGATTCGTAACCAGCAGTTATATATTGTTGAATGGTTAAAGATTGATCGGTACCTTTGGTCAACAACATTGCGTCGCCAATGAGCAATTTTGTTTCATAGTCGTCTGTAGCAGAAGACAATATTTTTTCGGCTGACTGAGCATATTCCAATAATTGAGATGGACTAGCAAATTCAATCATCAGATAGTTACGTGCGAGTTCTTTATTGATAAAAGGAAGTAATTTCTTTTTCTCTGTCAAGGCTTTGCCCATGAAAATTTGGAAAGAGTCCTTTTGATTTTGGCGCAAAGCGAGTTGAGCTTTACCAACAAAGTTAATCATGCACTTGGGTGACATCACCAAACCGGTATTGAATAATTTGGCAGCGGCAGCAGTATCCCCTTTCAAAATTTGATTTAAACCAGCATAGTAATAGAAATTTGCTTCTTTTGGTTTTGCTGTGATTAATTCTTGAAATACTTTTTCAGCATCTTCAAATTGTTCGTTGCGAGACAAACGATTGGCTTCGTCTAAAGATTGCGCATTTAATTGAAAGCTAACGAATCCAATTAAACCAACTAGAGATATTTTAATGATTTTCATTTTCGAACTGCAAAAAAACTAAATAATTGTTATTAATATGTTATGTAAACGAATATTTTTAGTAAATGTTTTCAATTGGTACCCAATTCAATCGTTCTTCCTACGTCGTTTGTCGGAATTAACCCATTTTTCTTTGTCATGATTTGTCCGGGTTGACTGTTCACAAATGTTATAAATCCATTTGCCAATCCCGAATAACCCTGTAAATCATATGCTACAATATTTTGAATCAAGGGATATTGTTTGGCTTTGATTTGAGATTGGAAAGGGAAATGAGCAATTTCGTTATTTGAATTGCTTACTTTCAAAATTTTAATCTTTTTTTGATTATTCAAACACACTTTGCTGTAGTTGTTTCCTACCAAACTCAGAGAGATGATGCCGATTGCATTTGGGTTCTCGCTTACAAAATCAATAATTTTTTGATCATCAGAAAGATGTAGAAATGAACTTGGGGATTTCATGAATTTCAATTTGTTTTTAGAAAACAATGTTTTTTGTAGGGTTAAAAGTGGTGCACCCCATGAATCGGCAACGATTAAACCATCAAATGCCCTTATTTTACCATTTGATGCAGAGACATTGATGAGTCTATCCAATGAGAACTTAGTTTCAACATTTTTTTTGTGCGAGATTATCGCCACAGCTGTTTGGGCTAAATGTGTTTCATGAACGGTACAGTTTCTATTGTTAGCAATAAATTCTTTTTGATCTTTATTTAAAAAATGATTCAAGATAAATGCTTTTTTCAAACTGTCGGTTTCTACCCATTTCATGAGCTGATTATGTGAAGCAAAAATTGGGGAAATTTGGGCTTTGGGATAATTTGCATGAAACATCTCAATCCATTCTAGAATTAGAAGAGAATCGGCACGATCAACATAAATTTCAATTTTACCTGCTGTGGGGACATCCTGTCCTACTCCATCGTATTGATAGTTTTGGCAACGATAACAGCCAAATGCGAAAAAAATGGCCACGAATAATTTAATTTTCATCATTTTTTTGTTTCAAATACAGTTTATAGCCTTTAAACATTCGGAAGCAACCCCAAAATAAAATGATAAAGGCAATCGATTTTGAAGGGATATTATTTTCTTCCAAAATTTGAATTGTTTGGTTATTCATTAAAAGATAGACTGACATCAAAAGAAAGATCACTCCCGAAAACAAAAAATAATGATATCCAATTTTCATGTTACAAAAATAGAAGAGGCCGGTTAATAACCGGCCTCTTTTCAAAAATTTATTTAAAATTAATGACGGTTTTATTTTACCATCATCGTTTTGCTAATACTATTTCCACCTGCAATCAACGTATATGTGTATACACCTGTGGTTAATCCAGAGCCATCAATTGTTAATTCATGGTTTCCTTTGAATAAATCTTTGTGAGTTTGAGTTTTCACAAGAGCACCCATCATATTTCTTACTTCAATTTTAACATCACCAGGACGAGTCAACCAAACCATTACATTTGTTGTGTTCTCAAAAGGATTTGGATAGTTTTGGTTCACAACCATCACCTCACCAGTGTTTGGTTGGTCAACATTTGCAAGTCCGATAACTTCATCAAAAATATCTTTAACAGGGATTGCTTGATACATAATTCTGTTAAGAACAACCTCATGATTTGCAACTGTTGAATTGTTTTGCAAGTTAGTCCCTGGCAAATCATCTTGTTGCCACATTACATGAACGAAATCATTCACATCACGAGCAACTGTTCCATAATCGTCTTCCGCACCGATAGACTGAGTGATATTTTGAGGAGTTCCCCAAGTAGCACCGGAATCTTTAGAATAAACAATACCTAGATCACGGTAGTTTGCATCCAAATCCGATAAATCGTCTTCAATAGGTATGCTAAATGCACAGAAAATATTACCATTCGCATCAATACCAGCGTTTGGTGATCTCAATGCGGATGTATTCCCTAAACGCGCAACAGTATAAATACCACTTGGAATAGCACCGTTAGACAAAGATGCAGTGGTTGCTTGTTTCAAAGTGTTTACCCCATCTCCAGTGTAGTCGAAACTTCCACCTGCTGCAATTACTTTTCCACCATCAACCATGTCCTCATTCCAATAAACCAAACCTTGATAACCTGGGAAAAAGCTAAATTGAGCATCTGATGTATCATCATCAAGTACACGCGCTAAACCCCAAAAAGCATGAACCTTACCACTATGGTCAATTAACACATCACATGTTCCATCTGCAGTGAACGGAGTATCTAACATCAAAGTTTTTGATTTGTAGGGTGCATATTTAAATTTACCGGCATCAAATCTCTTCCATGTTGTACCGAAATCAGTACTTTTCCATACAATCGTACCCATGAATAAATCTGAGTTTACAATTGCAACATTGTTACCTCTTACGTCGATGTTGTATTGATCAGCACCACCATTGTCGGTTAGCGTGCTATCGTATTCTGGCAACATAATGTGTTTAACGTCCCAATTTTTACCACCATCCAAAGAACGGCTATATACCATTGGCGCAAAAATTCCGTTTCTTGTAGGGGCACGTTTTTCGCCAGGCGCAGCTGAGTCGGTGTAAGAGCAAATCAAATGAATCGTATCACCGTTATTGGCAGATCTAGCCCAAATTGGTTTGTATGGTGCATCCTGCAAAATACTCGTTGTAACACTCGGTTTTGATGAAGCTGAATTAGAAACAGTCATGTAGAACCCGCCATTGGTGGCATCATGGCCAATTGTAAAAACATTGCCATTAGAAAGAACTCCAATACAAGGCCATCCAGTACGAACATTTTCAACTCTGTTACTATCACTCAATCCCCAAGTTCCTGCGGTATTTCTGAAGTTGTAACCTGTACCACGACCAGGAAATCCTTGAGCGCTAGAATTGGAAGTTGTCCAAGCGGCTGAAATTGCTTGGTCTTTGTGCATGACTAAACGGTGGGCAGTGGCATAATTCGACTGGAGGTCGTAATAAGTTGATCCAATTCTGATGAAAGAACTTAAGTTAGCACCTCTTGCAGTAACTTTTTTGGAGGACGATTTGTACATTGCACCTGTTTTGGTGTCGTTGTCAACAAACACATTAGCACGGTTGGCTTTGATTGCTTCCCCGAATGTAGCACCAGCAGTGATTGATTTAGGTGCTTGCGAAAAGGCACTCGAAATCAACGCAACTTGGCTTAGAAATATGTATAATTTTTTCATAGTTAAAAGTGTGAAATGCGAATTAACAAAATTTTAAAATGAAATACACTAAAATTCGCGAAAAATGCAAAAAAAAGTAGCGTTTTATTTTGTTCTTTTAAGAATATTCACAACGGCTTCAATTAAAAGTTCACCGTCTGAAGCGGCACCCCTATTGACTCCTTTTAATCTCAAATCTAGATACTTTAATTGACTAATGGCCCAATCCAGATCACTCAGTGAATAGTTCCCTTTGGCAATGAGATAATCATCAACAAAGAAAGGTCTTACCCCTAATTCACCGGCAATTTCGTTTTTGGAAGAAAGTTTAATTGAATGAACTTGTACAACTTTGGTGAAAAAACTAAATAAAACAGGTACCATTCTCATTAAGTCTCCCTTTTCAGACCGAATGCTCATTTGATGTGCAATTTGTATGGACTTATTGAAATTTCGATGACCAAGAGCGGTTTGAAGTTCAAACACATTGTATTCACGGTTAAACCCTACATGCTCTTCAATATGCTTCGCTCGAATGAATTCTTCTTTAACAGTAACAAATATTTTTTCAAGTTCATTGTGTATGAGAGGCAAATCGGAACCGAGTAAATCCTTAATTCTTTCAATTGCTTCAATATCAATAGATCTGCCTTTTGACTGTGCAAATTTTGGTAACCAATTAGCAATTTGGTAATCTTTCAGTTTTTCAGAATGAAATTCTCTATGGCTAGCAATAGCTTTGCCAACCTTAGTTCTTAAATCCATTTTTGCATTTCTAAACGCGAAAACCAGAATTGTAGATTTTAGAGGATTTTCAGCATAGGCCAACATGCTATCCCAATCTTTTAAATCTTGAGCATCTTTTACAACAATCAATTGAAAATCACTCATCATTGGATAACGTTTAGCCATTGAAACCAACTCAGGTATTTTCACATCTTTACCATAGAGTACAGTTTGGTTGAAACTTCTTTCCGCTTCAGGAAGTACAGTATTTTCGAGAGCATCGGTTACTGAATCGATGAAATAAGTTTCATCGCCGTGTAATAGATAGATAGAGGAGAACTTACGGCTTTTAATTTCCGTTAGCAAAGCTAAATATCCGGATATGGTATCTGCACTTTTTGCCATTTTTCCTTTATCTTTACAGCGATGGATCGATTAAATTTTCCAGAGTATTCTTTTGAAATACAAATTCAAGGGCAAAAGAAATTGATTTTTGACTTAGTTAGAAAAAAATTTATCCCCTTAACTCCGGAGGAATGGGTTAGACAACATTGTATTGCTCACTTAAATCAACATTACTCTATACCCCACTCCAATCTTGCCGTTGAACGCGAAATAAAAGTGTTAAATTTGCGCAAACGCTTTGATATTGTATCATTTGCAAAAAATGGAAGCCCTCAAATTTTAGTTGAATGCAAAGCTCCCCATGTACCAATTACACAGGAGACAATCATTCAAACCGGGGTTTATAACAAAAAAATGGACAGTCAATGGATGTGGATTACAAATGGTATTCAACATGTATGGCTACAAAAAACTAACGACAATATTTCTTTTTGCGACACCCCTGATACCATTGTTCGGTAACTCAATCTTATTGTATATCAAAAATCCATTCGGCTTTATCATGAGTAGCTTTTGCAATTTTATCAAAAGCTACATTGTTGAAAGCATCAAAATTAAGATTGACAACTTTTTTTGAATCCACAATTACGTTCAAAATACCTTCAATTGGAAAATTGGGCGCATCAACACATTTTGTCACCTTTATAACATCAGCTTTACAAATGACATCGCCAAGTTGATTTGTAATTTCGGAATTCCCATTTAATTCTACTCCATCGCCAAAACTTAAAGTTGTTGGAACTTTTAAAATGCGCTTGAGTGAGAGGCTACTTGTGTATTTCAATGGTCGTGAGTTGTGATTTAAAAAAGTTAAATTACTTGCAACCATTGCGTTCAACGAATTCAATATTTTAATTTCGATATTACCAAAAAAGTATACTTTGCCCAATTTAGTTTCTATTGCAAAACTATCTTCCGGTAGCATTTTACAAGAAACACTGTCAATTCCATTTACTGAACGAAACAAAAAAAGAGAAAAACTACCTGCTCGGGTAAGATAATCACCACATAATTTTTCTTTTCCAATGTGAATCACCCTTGATGTTACAAATTCATTAGAATCGATAATGGAATTGTTGGAGCCAACTGGTAAAAAAAGAGATTCCCACTGATTCACAAATGCATTCACGAAGACAATTTGCTGCAATTCAATTGTTTGAAATTTTGCAACCATTTCAGCCTCCGTTATTTTCTGTTCAATTTTGGACTGTTCGCATGACATTATCGAGATACAAGACAAGACTAAAAACAATGAAACTCTGAGAAGTTTAATATCTTTAAAGTGTAATTTCATATTGTTTTCCGAGAATATTAATTGTAACGAGTGCGTCACAAGATTTGTTGTTAAAAGGATCAAAATCTACTTTATAAAGTTTTTCACTTAAATCAGGTTCTATTTGTAAAATCCCTTTTACAATATTTGCTCCGCAGCCGAATTCAAAATTCTTTTCTAGCGAAAGATTGGTTTTCCAACTATACTTTGAGCCATTAAATTCTCCATTTCCTTTGCCGGAATATACAATTTGATCATTGAGTATTCCATCTGTTGACTCTCCCGCAAACCAACTGATATCAAATAAACCCGATATTAAACTTCTTTTATTTTCTCGAATTAATATTGCTTGAGAAACACTAAAATTGACCTTATTGGTAAATAATCTCTCAAATTTAAACACGCCAAATATTTGGGTAAATTGGGAGTTAAAATTGCCTATGTAACAAGCATCGTTGCTGTCGATTTTAATTGTAGACAAGGCATTGAGTTCTCGATAATTAAAATTCAAATCAACGATGAATGAACCGAAACGAACTTTACCATCATAATTCTTCATCGATTCATTAATATTCTCTGTTTTTTGTGGGAAAACAACTTTATAGCTGTAACCATCCCCATCCGAAACCAAGCTGTCAATAATTTCTAACTTACAATGAATCAATTGTTCAAGTGTATCAAAATTTTTCCGAACTATGCCACTGGAGGAATGAGTAGAATTAATAAATTCTACCACTTCTAAATAGGAAAAAATATCTTGAATGTTTTTTGAAGCTGATACCGGTAATTGAAGATCTTCGTTTTGAACTTCATCATAAATTTTGGAGCAACCACCAAGAATTAAAATCCCAAGGCTAACGATCAGAAAAAACCTGAATCGAGACTTAAAATTGAATGAGTAACTCAGCATGGTGTTTGTGAAGTATATAACAAAGATAAGTCGATTGTCCCCCAAAAATAAATTAAAATGTATTTAAAGTTTCAAGGATAATCTTGCATGCATGGCGAATCTCTGAATCAGAAATTGTAAGTGGTGGAGAAATTCTAATTGCATTTACTTCAAATAAAAACCAATCTGTAAATAACTTTTGTTGCAACAACAGATGAATCAAGTCAGGACCACTTAAATCGTCTGTTAAATGACAAGCAAGCAACAATCCTTTTCCTGAAACTTTTTTAATTTTAGGATGCACCAAAAGTTCTTTAAACAGATTTTCTTTTTGAGGGACATTAAAATCGTTGTAATTCTGAAAAATAATCTTGTTCGCCGCATGTCCTGCAGCACATGAAACAGGATGTCCACCGAATGTAGTGATATGTCCAAGAATCGGATTTTGTGCAAATTGATGCATGATTTTTTTATTTGCAACGATTGCGCCCATAGGCATTCCGCCACCAAGTGCTTTACCGAGGACAAGGATATCTGGGACAATGTTGTATTGTTCAAAACAAAATTTAGTACCGGTTCTACCAAATCCTGTTTGAATTTCATCGATAACAAATAAAGCACCGATAGATTTAGCGTAGTGGTACATTTTTTGGATGTATTGAAGATTGCCAATAGCAGCACCTCGCTCGGCCTGAATGAGTTCTAGAACCACAGCAGCTATTCCATTTTGAGGCAAATTCGCTATATCGGTTTCGTTATTTTGATCAATAAAGAAAACTTGATTTAACAATGGCCTATATTTTGGAACATAATAAGAATTATTCATAAGACTGAGAGGACCTTGACTACTTCCGTGATAAGCCGAAGATTGGGCCACAAAACCAGGTTTTCCTGTAACGCGTTTGGCGAGTTTCATGGCTGCGTCGATGGCTTCAGAACCTGAATTTAGAAAATAAACGTTATCTAATTCTGCTGGTAAATTTTGAATTAAAAATTGAGCATAATCGTTTTGTGGCATTTGCACCGTTTCGCCGTAAACCATCACATGCATGTGTTTTTGAACTTGGTTGATCACGGCTTGAATCACCTGGTCGTTTTGATGTCCTAGACTACAAACAGAGATCCCGGAGATTAAATCCAGAAATTTGTTACCATGGATGTCAAAAAGGAAAGAATCTTTAGCATAAGCAATTTCAAGAGCCAATGGAGCGGGGTTTGTTTGTGCTAGAGATTCGAGAAAAAGTTGTTTAGGAGACAAATGCATATTCAAAAATAACAAAAAAAAGGCTGTCTAAAGATTAGACAGCCTAAAAAGAGTAATTAAGTATTCTTATTACTTAACGTTTTCGCTTAATTCAGCACCAGCTTTGAATTTCACTACTTTTTTAGCAGCGATTTTGATTTCAGCACCAGTTTGAGGATTACGTCCAGTACGAGCACTACGAGTGCTTGCAGAGAATGTTCCGAATCCAACTAAAATAACTTTGTCGTTTGATTTCAAAGCGCTAGTTGTAGCAGAAATGAAACTGTTTAGAGCTGCTTGAGCTTGAGTCTTGGTAATACCGGCATCAGTTGCCATTTTACCGATTAAATCTGACTTGTTCATTGTATATGATTTTTATAATAGGTTAACTTTCCAAAAGTAAGAAAGCAAATGAGTTCTGCAAACGTTTTTTTTAAAAAAAATCAGATAATTATTCACGAATAATTAACAAATTACAAAAAACAAAAATATTACATTGCAATGAATTGATTTACAGCGAAATGCAACATGTCTGTAGGAACAGCTTTATTCCAAATAATTTTTGATTTACTATAAAAAATAGCACGTTCTTCTAAAATTGTGAGTAATTTTTCTTTGATTTCATCGGCAGAGAGCCCCAAAAACATAGGACGTTGGGCAATATTCTTCTCAATTCTCGACAAAATAGTGGTTAAATCAGTGTTTAAATAGATCGTCATTCCATTTGCACACATCCAATCCATGTTGTTAAAATAAGCCGCTGTTCCACCCCCACAACTGATTACAACATGCGATAATTTTTTAGTATTCTTTAATAATGAACTTTCAAGCTCGCGAAATTTAGATTCCCCAAATTGTTCGAAATACTGTGGAATGGTTAAACTTGTTTCTTGAGATATTAAATCATCTAAATCCAAGCATTCCCAGCCTAATTTTTCAGCTAACCATTTGGCAGTTGTTGTTTTACCAGAAGCAGGAAGTCCTATTAAATATACTTTATTCATGATTCATCCGAGGATCAATCCAAACATACAACAACTCTGTAAATGTGTGTATCACAAAAAACACACAAGCTGTGAATAAAACGGCTCCCATAACCACAGGTAAATCACTTTGTTGTAACGCCTCTATTGTTACTTTTCCAAGTCCCTTCCATTGAAAAATATACTCTGTGAAGAAAGATCCCGCTAATAAACTACTGAACCAACCACCAATTGAGGTGATCAGGGGATTCAATGCATTAGGGAAAGCATGTCTCCAAATGACTACACTCTCAGAAATTCCCTTGGCCCGGGCAGTTCTAATAAAATCGAGCTGCAATATTTCAACCATTGTATTTCTCGTTAATTGTATAAAAACGGCCAGCGGGCGAATACCCAAAGCAAGAGCAGGCAAAATCAGATGCGACAATTGCATAGATTTAGACATTCCTAAATCATCTATCTCAAATAGACTACCTGTCATCGGTAAATGTGTGTAATCAATCAGCACAAATCCAAACAACCAGGAAAAAATCATTGCAGAGAAAAATGAGGGTACAGAAATTCCAATTGCAGAAATCCAAACGATCAATTTATCTGTGTATGTATTTTTACGGATTGCAGCCAATATACCCAGAGGGATTCCAATGATCATTGAAATAATCATTGCTGCAATTGCCAGGACCAAGGTGCCATAAAATGCCTCTGTTAGCATGGAAGAAACCTTTTGCTTGGTTTGAAACGATGTTCTCAGGTAAGGTAATTTTATCCAATATTGATATTTTCCCATTTTCACTCCACGACCCGTAAAATTGGTTGTATTGGTTTCCTCGTGATGCATTGAAATCGGCGAGAGATCATTGAGATAAAATAAACCTTGCTTCCACAATGGTTTGTCTAAACCAAGAACCTTTACTATAGCCGCAGTGGTTGCAGAATCAGATCTTTGAGCACTAAGTATTTGATCTGCACTCGGCAATGCTTGAAACAAAACAAAAATGAATGATGTTAATCCCAAAAGTACAAAAAACAAAAACCGAATTTTAATAAGAATGGGTTTCATTTTACTGATTTGAAATCAAATATTCTCCTAATTCTGAAGCATCTGGGGCATTAAAACCACTCCATTTTTTTAATACAGTTGCACCAGAGAACAAATATACCGTTGGATTATATCGTGCCATTGTGAGGAGCATTTTCTGATCCGCAGCATAGAAATCTACATTTAAATTGTACTTTTTACAGAATTCTTTGGTTGGAGCCATTGAAGCAGATGTTAAAGCGTAAAATTTCACTTTAGAAGCATTTCCTCTTGCCCATTTTAAAACATCCGAAATTCGATTGATTGAACTCATATCAATCTTTTCCAAAAAGGGAATGACAACGATGAGTTGAATTCCTGTATTATTTAACATTGTGTCTTTGTAATCAACACCTGTAAGTTGATCCGTAATTGAAAAATCATGAATTGGTGATTTATATCCTTCAACAATGACTTTTTTATCTTGTCGTACAAATTGATATCCTTTTTCCGCGAAGCTCGCATATTCTTTGCTTGTAACTTTTACTGAATCACTCCCCTTTTGTAAAACAAACTTTATCTGCACGCTATCGTATGCTCTCTGCCCTTTTGGTACTTCATAAATCAATTGCTTGATATTGTTTCCTTTTTTATAAGGCAAAAAATCCCATACTGGCAAAAAATAATAGCAATAGCATCCAAAAAGAAGGGTTAACCCTGAAAAAACTATCATGATGAAGTTGTTTTTTGAGGGACTAAAAAGTGGTTTGTACCATTTTATTCCAATGAACATGAATACTACTAAGAAATCGAGGATAATATCTTTTTTGAAAGAAACCCATGGTTTCAATTTAATGAAGTCTCCAAAGCAACCACAGTCTGTAACTTTATTATAATAAGCGGAGTACCCTGTGAGAAATGTAAAGAACACAATGAGGACAGCTGTAATGACTAAAGTTAAAGTAATTCTGTAAGAAACGATCATCGCAAACCCAAGAATAACTTCTAGGGCGCAAAAGAGGATACTGAACCATAATGAATACGATTTTAATCCTTTGAAAAATCCTGTAAAAAAGGACTCTTTTTTGACGAATTTACTCACATCTAGCTCTATGTTGTAATCTTTTATTCCGGTGTTATTTGAATCTAATGGTTCTATTTTTTCATAGAGTATTTTCGAACCAATACTTACTTGCATTCTATGCGAAACTATGGGCTTGGGTTCATAGGTATTGCTCATGAAAGAGGATGAACCATACTGCCCAAAAACTTCAAAAAGCACAGATGGCGGAGGGTTGTCGTTCTTTGTGGGATTAATATGCCAATCTATCTTCTTTTTTGTATAAAAAGAATAAAGGGCATAAGATTCATGAATCAATAAATTCTGATTTAAAGAACATTGAATTCGAACAGAATCTTGTTTTGTTGAAAGATCTTGGGCAAAAACATCGAAATACTCATTCAGTTTAATTGCGAAACCTGATGGATCATTTAATTTCACCAATCCAGAAAAGATAAATAGTGCTCCGGTGAACAATCGAATAAACTGAAAAACATATTTCATATACAATTGGTTTTAAAATTACTTTTGTTTAATTAAAGGCGGATTAAAGCAAAAATTGCATAATTGATAATATCTTGATAATTGGCATCAACTCCTTCAGAAATCTGGGTTTTTCCAGAATTGTCTTCGATTTGTTTGATTCTAGCAATTTTCACGAGAATAAGATCTGTAAAGCTTGAGATACGCATGTCTCTCCAAACCTCACTATAATCAGAATTTTTCAACATCATCAAATCGCGGGTTTTGTCGGCCCAATGATCATAAGCTGCAGATATTGTATCTATATTGTCAGTTTCAACTTGATCTTTAATCATTTGAAGTTGAATTAGCGCTATAAGTGAATAGTTTACGATGCCCATAAACTCACTTTTGATGTCGTCTCCAACCGAATTTTTACCGCTATCTTCAATATTCCTAATTCTTTGGGCTTTGATATAAATTTGATCAGTTAAACTGCTTGGCCTGAACAATCTCCATGAAGTACCGTAATCTTCGTTTTTTCTAAGAAAAACCGTTTTACATGATTTCACTACATTGTTGTATTGTTTCTTTGTATCTTGCATTCACCACAAAGATGAAAGTTGATTTCGGTTTTTTCAAACTTTACATCGAAAAACCCAAATAATTTTTATTTGTCAAAAAAAAATCGTATATTCATTGATATGAATTCATTTGATTCACTTTACCAAGGATTAAATACCGAACAAAAAGAAGCTGTTGACCAACTTGAGGGGCCGGTGATGGTCATCGCAGGTCCTGGTACTGGGAAAACACAAATTCTGGCCACCAGAATCTTGAACATACTTAAAACAGACACACAACCTGAGAATATTCTTTGTCTGACATATACAGAGGCAGGTGCCACAGCCATGATGAAACGACTGAGTCAATTTATGGGTAGCGACGCGTACAAAGTTAACATCCACACATTTCATGGTTTATGCAATCAAATCATTAAAGATTTTCCTGAAAAATTCAGCAAAAGAGAAATGCGGGTGATGGATGAAATTGAACAAATTGAGCTCATTCAGGAAATCATTGAATCGATAGATGAATCTTCTGTACTGAAAACCTATAATGATGAAGCAAATTCTCTTCAAAAGCAGTTACGTCAAGTATGGTCTATCATGGAATCTGAGGGATATACCGTTTCCGATTTTGAGGAATGGATTCAATTTTTAAGTGACGATGAATTGTTCAAGATCCAATTTCCAGAATTATTGTATAAGAGAAAATTCAAAGAATTCAACGCTGGAGACATTAAAGAAAATGAGCGAAAAAAATTGCAAGACGGTTGGGTGAAACTCATCGAAGCGGCTAAATTACACTCCGCTTATGTGTCCCTCAAAAAAGAAAAAGGGGTATATGAATTTTCTGACATGTTGAATTGGGTGAATGATATCTTAAAATTTGATGAAGAATTCAAGCTCATGATTCAAGAGAGGTATCACTATATTTTGGTTGATGAATATCAAGATACAAGCGGTGTGCAAAATGAAATTTTGTTCTCTCTCATTGATTATTGGGAAGAAAATCCAAATTGTTTTGTGGTAGGTGATGATGATCAAAGCATTTATGCATTTCAAGGCGCAAAAGTGAGCAATATGCTTACATTTAAAACCAAATACGCACAAAATATTAAAACCATAGTGCTCACAAAGAACTATCGCAGTACACAAGAGATTTTAAATGCGAGTACAAAATTGATTGCTTTCAATCAAAGTCGATTGGTGAACACGATTGAAGGATTGTCAAAGGAGCTCATTAGTTCGGGAGCAAATGCCAATTTTGACCCTGTAAAGGTTGAAACCTTTCAATACTTAAATGAATTTCATGAGGCGGTTGGCATAGTAGGAGAAATTAAAACAAAAATTGAGCAAGGAATCAAGGCGGAAGAAATTTCCATTTTGTATAGCAAACACAAACATTCCGATTTATTAATCGAAGTTTTAAAAGAAAATGAAATTCCTTTTATTCAAAATCGATCGATCAATATATTAAATGAAACCTTGATCAGAAAGTTGATCGCATGGTTAAATTATCTGGCGCAAGAGTCAAATTTACCCAACTCTGGTGAGTATTTATTGTACAAATTGCTACTTAGTGACCTTTACCACATTCCCACTTTTGGACTGAATCAAATTTCCACTGAAATTTATTCCATCAAAAGGCAGCGTGAATTCCAAAATCAAACGTACAGTTGGCGGGAGCATATCAACGGAATTTTAAATTCCAATGATTCGGATTCTAAATACGGTGAAGAAACGATTATCGCATTAAAAGAATTGTGGTTCAATATTGAAAAGTGGATTAAAATTGCAAATTCCGAGAGTGTCCCTACCCTCATTCAGAGAATTTACAGCGAGGGAGGATTTTTAGCTCACGCTCTCAAAAAAGACGATAATGGTTGGACCATGGAAGTGCTTCATAGCTTTATGGAATTTTCAAATCTTCAAAATGCGAGAATTCCGTTCATGAGCTTGAGGGACTTTCTCTTGACGATAGAAAAAATGGATCACAATGATTTGTCGATACCTTTAGAAAAGCGAATTGGGAACAGTTTGGGAGTTCAATTGATGACCGCTCACGGTTCAAAAGGATTGGAATTTGAGCATGTTTACTTGATTCAAGCAAATCCAGAGAATTGGGAAAAAGATAGACGAAATGGCTTACCATATTCACTGAGAGAATTAACTTTGGGCAATAAAAAAATCATTTCGAGTGAAATTTCAAGCGCGGATGCATTAGAAGAAAGAAGGCGGTTATTTTATGTGGCAATGACTAGGGCAAAAAAGACGCTCACGATTTCGCTGTCAAAAACTAAAATCAAGGCCAAGCCAGAGGAAATTCTACCATCAAAATTTGTTTTGGAGGTCAATGACGAAAAAATAGAATCTGAATCTAAAGAAATCAATCCTGAAGTACTTTTATGGGCGCAAAAAAAGTATTTAGAACGGGTGAATAAACCGATACTAGAGGTAGACAAATTGGATTGGCTCAAAAGTAAAATTGAAAATTTAACATTCTCGCCGACATCCGTGGAGCAGATCATGACATGTGGTATTCAATTCTATTTCAACCGCGTACTTCGAGTGCCTACGGCACCAAATCAATTTGGAGCTTATGGAACTGCAATTCATGCAACATTAAGAGAGTTTGTGAACCAAGGTGTGAAAAACCGTCAATGGATGAATGAAACAGCCCTTGTAAAACAATTTGAATATGAAATGATGAAATTACGTGCAGGTTTTACGGAAAAACAATTTGAATTAAAACTTGAGCAAGGAAAACACTTTTTGCCGAAGTTTTGGACACAAAAGATTGAAGCGTATAAAAAATACCAGACTGTTGAAACAGAATTTGGCATTCACACAAAACTTGGTGGAATTTCTGTAACAGGAAATATAGATAAAATGGTGTTTGACGGAAACCAAGTTACAGTTTTTGATTATAAAACAAGTAAAATATCGAGTAGTAAAAGTAAATCAAAAGCTCCTTTAAAGAGCAATATTGAAAAGGAGAAGTTTCCCCCATCGTATTGGTTTCAAATCGGAATGTACACTATGATGATCAATGAAGCAAATCAACAAAAAGGATGGAAATCGAGACATGGAATCATTGAATCATTGGAGATGGATACAAATGGAGAATTTCAAGACTTTGAAATTTATTACAGCAAGGAGGACTTCGATTACATTCAATCTATTCTAGAAAAAGCAAATCAAAAACTACAAAGTTTGGAATTTATGGAAGGTTGTGGCAAATGCGACTGGTGTGAATTTGCGAAACAAGTAAATCAAGTTATTTACATTCCAAAGGTTGTTGATTCAGAAGAAGAAGAAATAATTGAAGGCTGATAATAGGTTATACCAACTCAAGTTTTCGGCAAGCTTTTTCGCAACAAAGCTCCTCTGCTTTTTTCCGACTTTTGTTCACTTCGGTAAACCAATTTTCACTATCGACAACCATTGTTACTACGTGATTTTCATTGTTTTTACCTTGAATCTCTGTTTCATTGATCCACTCAAGTTTCTTTTGATTTTTTTGAATCCATTTCATGAAAACAGCCTTGTAACTCACCGTGGTTAACATGAGTTTATCAATATCTAAGTACTGTCCAACTAAACGTTTATGAATAAATCTCGATACAGTTTTATAACCTTTATCGAGATATATAGCCCCAATAAGGGCTTCAAGTGCGTTACCTCCAATTGTCCTGAGAGCAGTATGATTTTTTTGCAGTTCAGGCTTCATTTCCATGACGTCAACAAGTCCCAATCGGTGAGCCAACATCCCCATTTGCTCTCGGTTCACGATTCTTGTTCTCATTTCAGTGAGAAAACCTTCATCTTTGTAGGGAAACCTGTTGAAAAGCAATTCGGCAATAACGGAATCTAGAATTGCGTCTCCGAGAAACTCAAGACGCTCGTTATCTAAATTTCGCGGAGCGAAAAGGTTGTCGGAAAGTGCAGCATCTGCTGCCGAGCTGTGCCTCAACGCTTCGCGATAAATAGAGAGACGTACAGGATGAATTCCTGTAATGAGAAATATTTTCTTTCTCAAATTTTTAATGTGATTTGGTGATCTTTGGAAAAGATTCTTCAATCAATTAAAAATTATCCGTTGTATTTTTTGAAAATTACAGACGCACCAAAACCAAATGTATTACTCAAAGCTGCGTTAACAACTCTTTTTTGAGCTACATTAAAGGTAAGATTTAGTTTTGGATCAATGTCTGGATCATCTGTAAAGTGATTGATCGTTGGAGGAATAATGTCGTTATAAACAGCGAGAACACTTGCAACAGCTTCAACAGCTCCTGCTCCACCCAAGAGGTGACCGGTTTGACTTTTAGTACTACTTATGTTCAAATGATATACATGTTCACCAAATACAGATTTAATTGCTTTTGTTTCAGCAATATCACCTAACGGGGTACTGGTTCCGTGTACATTTATATAATCTATATCCGTAGTTTTCATACCAGCGTCTTCAAGCGCTGCAATCATAACATTTTTAGCTCCCAGCCCTTCAGGATGGGGAGCGGTGAGGTGATAGGCATCAGCCGTCATTCCACCACCAACAATTTCAGCATAAATTTTAGCGCCGCGGGCTTTAGCATGCTCTAAATCTTCAAGAATCAGGCAGGCTCCACCTTCACCCATCACAAAACCATCACGGTCTTTATCGAAAGGGCGAGAAGCGGTTAGCATGTCATCGTTTCTTTCAGACAAGGCTTTCATGTTTGCGAAGCCACCAACAGAAGGTTCGTTAACGCATGCTTCAGAGCCACCGGCTACAATTGCATCAGCTTTACCTAGGCGAATGAGATTGAATGCATCAATCAAAGCATGAGATGAGGAAGCACACGCCGAAACAGTACCATAATTTGGTCCTCTCAAGTTGTGTTTCATCGAAATATATCCCGCTGCAATGTCGATAATCATTTTAGGAATGAAAAAGGGCGAGAAGCGTGGATTGCCGTCGCCCTTTGCATAATCTACAATTTCGCTGAAGAAAGTGGACAGGCCACCAATTCCAGCTCCCCAGATAACCCCAATACGATCGAGGTTGTGTGCTTGTTGTAAGATTCCACTATGTTCAATAGCTTCATCAGCGGCCACCATAGCGTACTGAGCAAATGGATCCATTTTACGCGCTTCTTTACGATCAATGAAATTCGTTGCATCGAAGTTTTTCACCTCGCAAGCAAATTTCACTTTGTATCGACTCGTGTCAAAATGGGTAATTAACCCAGCTCCGCTGGTACCCGCTACCAGTGCGTTCCAATACTCATTAAGAGTATTCCCGATGGGTGTAATTGCACCCATTCCAGTTACAACAACTCTCCGGAGTTGCATAAATTAGTTTTTGTTTTCTTCGATGTAACGAACAGCTTCCCCAACTGTTTGGATTTTTTCAGCTTGATCATCTGGGATACTGATGTCGAATTCTTTTTCGAATTCCATGATCAATTCAACTGTGTCTAATGAGTCTGCACCCAAATCATTGGTGAAACTAGCGTCGGTTACTACGTCCGCTTCATCTACGCCTAACTTATCTACGATAATGGCTTTTACTTTTTCTGCAATTTCTGACATGATAGTATAATGTTGTTTTGCGCTACAAAGAAACATTTTTTATTTGATATGAGAATGAAAAATTATTTTTGTAGTAAAATTTTTCTGTATCAAACGCCATCATCAATCATATAACCTGAGTCCAAACGACTTTAAAATCGTTGCTATACATAGCAATATTAGCCCGTATTTACTGGCTTGGTGTCTTGATGACACTTTTTCTGTAAATTTTATGTGCGAACCTAAAACTTTTGAAATAAATTTGTCGAAAAATAGAAATTCTCAACACTTGGAATACTATTTTGAAGGTTCAGAATCAATTTCCCACATGTGGCTGCTTCAAAATTCAGGCACATTGGGTAAAATTTTTTCGGGAAAACCTACACCAGATTATTGGCTGATAATAGGCGATTCAGAATTAATGCCTAGCTTTGACCAATGGCTGGCCAAACTTAAGTCGATCGATAAAATCCAATTGGCTTATGTTTTCCCAGAAAACTTATCTGAAAAATTCAATTGGGTTTTCATGTTGAGCCATCTATAATCAAAGTATGTACAACGAAAATTTTAACAAAACCAAAATAGTTGCAACAATAGGCCCAGCAACAAGCTCTGAAGAAATGCTCGAAAAAATTATTCGCGCAGGAGTTGATGTTTGTCGCCTTAATTTTTCGCACGGCGCACATGAAATCCACAATGAAGTCATTGAACGGGTTCGTAAAATCAATGCAAAACTTGGGAGTCATATTGCGTTGCTCCAGGATCTTCAAGGGCCCAAACTCAGAATTGGTAAGGTCGACGGTGAAATCCACTTAACAGAAGGCGAAAATATTATTGTAACAACAATTGAGTGTGTGAGCACCGTTGAAAAGCTTTTTGTGAGTTACAAAAGATTGCCCCTAGATGCTAAGCCAGGTGAACGAATTCTGTTGAACGATGGTAAATCAGAGTTGGTTATAGAAAAAATGATCGATGAACAACACCTACTTGCAAAAGTAGTGGCAGGCGGAGTACTTACATCAAACAAAGGATTTAATTTACCGAACACCAAAGTAACCATTCCATGTTTAACCGAAAAAGATTTGATCGATTTAGAATTCGGTTTGGAAAAAAATGTGGATTGGGTGGCATTGTCGTTTGTTAGAAATGCAGAAGACATTATAGCTCTTAAGGAAATTATTGCGGCTAAAGGAAAACACACAAAAGTTATTGCAAAAATTGAAAAACCGGAAGCAATTGAAAATATCGATAGTATTATAAAAGTTACGGATGCTATTATGGTTGCCCGCGGTGATTTAGGGGTTGAAGTCCCTCTACAAAAAGTTCCCTTGATACAAAAGTCAATCGTGGAAAAATGCATACAGGCTGCTAAACCTGTTATCATTGCTACTCAAATGATGGAAAGTATGATCACAGATAGCATGCCAACAAGAGCCGAAATCACAGACGTAGCAAACGCGGTGCTCGATGGTGCCGACGCTGTAATGCTGTCGGCTGAAACTTCTGTTGGAAAATACCCTTGCAGGGTCATTGAAGTCATGAGTTCAATTATTTCAGATATTGAATCAGATAGAAGAGCCTATTACAAGGGTGTAAAACCCGACTCATCATCACCTTCTTTTGCTAGTGATGAAGTTTGTTTTACGGCTGTGAGAATGAGTGACCACCTGCAGGCAAAAGCCATCGTTGCAATGACCAAAAGTGGTTACACGGGTTTTAAAGTTGCGAGTTACAGACCAGAAGCAAGTATTTATATTTTTACAGACAACTTAACCTTATTAAATACATTGAATTTGGTTTGGGGAGTTCGCGGATTTTACTACGATAAATTTGTGAGTACCGATGAAACTTTTCAAGACGTTATTGATATCTTGAAAAATGAAAAGATTGTGAGTGAAGGAGAATGCGTGATTAATTGTGCGAGTATGCCTATTCACAAAAAACAGAGAACTAACACGATCAAAGTAACATTTGTTGATTAACTGAGTTTACGCTTGTATACAGGCACCGTACTGCAAGGTTCGCCATACATCAAAGACTGCACCACAGGGACTAATTTTGATGATATGGCGGTGTATGCTGCTGCTGAAACGGGTAATTCGCCACAACCCTTGATCACTACTTTTTTGTCGACATATAAATTGATTTCCAACTCAGAAATTGCTTCATTCCACAAAACTGCCTCTAATGCATTCAAATCTCCAAATACGGTAATTTTTGATACATCTGTTAATTTTGAAGCAATTAACATGTATGCCCATGTTGGCACAATTGCATCATTTGAGCAATAAACAGCCACAAAACAATTGCGATATTGTTCCCAATCATTTTCTTTGACCCAAGCTCTGAAATCTTTTTCCTTGAGCACAAGTTCCATAAATAATTGCTCCTTGATATCGATACATTTACGTTCTCCTTCGGGAAAATAATCTTCCAAATTAATTGTTTCAATGCCACTATTTGCAACTCTATTTACAAAAACTTCTTCCATAATTACAAAGATAAGCACTTGAATTGAGTATTTCTGGAGTGAATTTTCCAAATGTTTGTTTATCTTTGAATCATCAATTAATTCTTCAGAAGTTGAAATCTCATTTAAAACTTTTTACGATTTTCTTTTTGAGCACCCTACAACTTCACGCTCAAAGTGTGTTCAACCAATACAAACAGCTTGGTGTTATTCCTCAGTTCTATACCAAATACTCTGAACTCTATGCAAAAGATTTTTTCAATAGTTATGTAGTTGGACATTCACTTAACACATTTGCTGGCTCACAGATTTTATACAGCGGCGCATGGGCTCTGGAGTTAAGAGCGGGAATGCCCGCTCGATTGCCTTCAGCATTTAGCGAGCAAGATTACACAGAGTTAAATCAATTCAAAGACAATATTAAATTTATCAATGGAATGCCACGCACCACCAGAGCCAGCGAACTACCTAATTATGTGGCGGACAATAAAATATTGTTTACGTTAAACGATTCGGGGGGACTTCCCTTGAATTCCGGAATTTTTGGTCAAGATAGTGTTCAATGGTATTTGCCTACCCTCGACAATATTGGGGTCAATAAAACTGTTGCACCCACCTATAACTTTATTCTTCGTTGGGCTCCTGGTTATGCTTTTGAATTTGCAGGAACATTTGTGAAATACGACGGTGATCCTACTTCAGAAAATGACAATTCAACACGGTTGTCAACCAGATACTATAATTTGTATTTCGCTCACGACGTTTTATATTGGTTCCAAGGAATTCATGTACGCGGTTGGCATCTAACGCCTTCAATTGAATTATCAGATCACTCTCAAGGGGTGTACCTAAATACACAAAAAGCAAGATTTTTTAGCGATTATTTTGCGAATGGTTATCTCGTTAAATTTAAAAACAGCTTGGATCGAGTTGATTTTTATGCACGCACCATTCGGTATGGAATCAATGCAGGTAAATCATTTAACAAACTAGAAATTTGGGGAGGAATGAGTTATATCGCAAGCAAAGCCGGAATGAGTGACAATGGTTTTGTGAGTGCATTAATTGATGAAAAACCTCAAGACCCTAACAATGGATACCGATCAAAACGCTACAGAGAATTTTTCTTTACAGGAATCAATGATTATCGATTGTTTGTAATGAGCGCGGGTGCTTCTTTAGGTCAAAAAAGATTCCGGATTGGTGGTCAATACAACATTTTATCGAATGGTTATCATCATGCTTCTGTTTCACTCAGGGTTGTTTTCAGAGATACAAACAGACACCCTTGGCAACTCGGTTTAAAAACCGAGGAGCACTTTGACCCCACAACAAGAAAAACCGTAAGAAAGACAGTTGTTATTGAAAGAGACGAAGAAGATTAAACCTTTCTTTATTTCTTTTCCAAATGCATTACTTTTTGACCTGGATTTTGAATTGGAGCCAATTTCAATAGCGTTAATGATTTGTATGTAAATCGCCACGGCTTTTCAAAAAACTGAAATTCTGGCCTGCCCGTAATATTTAATTCCAATGTTGAATAATCGGCATTTGATTTCCAAGTACCTGTATATTTGGTTCCTCCAGCAAAAATTTCCAATGGGCCATCGTAATAAGTGTTTTTTCTCAAATAAATGGTTTCGTCCTGATATAATTGAGTCAAATTATTTCCAGAGCTATCTACAGCCAACGTGATAACATTTGCCGAATTTAAAACGTACAACTCAAACATTTTCTCCATATAGGTTGCTTGTTTTGTTGTATCTGCAGGTTTTGTGGTATCCTGAGGTGGATTGTTGTTTTCTTTATTGCAGGAGGATATTGAAGGCGTAATTATCCCCCAAAATGTTAAACACAAAATAAATGCAATACCCGAATGTTTCATTTTATCAAATATAATCAAAAAAACTCAATTTCTTTCATTTCTGTTTGTCAATAAAATAAATGAAATTTGCAACTATGCGAAAACACATTCTTCTAGCATTTTTATTCATACTTACAACAATGACAACGTTATCAGGCCAATCGATCAATTATTCCATAACCGTACCTAACCCCAAAAATCACAATGCTCATGTTTCCATTCATTATACCGCAACGGACAAAACAAATTTGAAAATAAGCATGCCGGTTTGGACGCCAGGTAGCTATTTGGTGCGTGAATTTGCTAAAAACGTTGAATCTGTAAATTTGGAAATCAATGGTAAAGCCGCAAGTGTTTTAAAATCTGATAAAAATACTTGGACAATTCCTGTAAAAAAAGGGGATAAAATAAAGTTTTCTTATACCGTTTACTGCTATGAAATGAGTGTAAGAACATCCTATATAGATGAAGATCAAGCTTTGCTTAATTTGGCTTCTGTGTGTGCTTTTATTGAAGGAAAAGAAAAATCAAAAATTTATTGCTCTGTAGAATTGCCCAAAACTTGGAACGACATTGTTTCACATGTAGATGTGATTACTTCGGATAGAATCAAGGGCACACCACACGAAGTAATGTTGACTTTTGAAAACTACGACGAAATGGTAGACTCCCCTATTCAAATGGGAAATTTTGAAGTTTTCGAATTTATAGTAAATCAAGTTGTTCATAGGGTGGCTATGGTTGGACAACACAATGCCCAAATCAATAAACTGAAGTTGGATATGCAAAAAATCTGTCAAACTATGGTGAATATCATTGGTGAAATGCCCTGTAAAACTTACACTTTTATCATTCAAAACGTTGAAGCCGGTGGTGGAGGATTGGAACACAAAAATGGAAGCACTCTGATGATGAGCCGTTTTGGGTATTCAAATTCACAATCTTACCAAGGTCTACTTGGATTGGTTGCTCACGAATATTTCCATCTGTGGAATGTGAAAAGAATTCGTCCCGTTGCACTTGGTCCGTTTGATTATAGTAATGAAAATTATACCAAATCTCTATGGATTGCCGAGGGCATCACCTCCTATTACGATGAACTTGCTCTTATGAGGGCTGGATATGTTTCCCGACAAGATTTTTTGAATACCCTTACCAACTATATCAACAACCATGAAAATAGAGCCGGCAGCAAAATTGCCACCTTACATGAAATGAGTTGGGATGCATGGATCAAAGAATATCGCCCCAATGAAAATTCTAAAAATAATTCATATTCTTATTATTCTAAGGGACTTGTCATTGGCGCTTTATTAGACATGAGTATTTGTAAATTTACCAATGGAAAAAAATCCCTCGATGATGTTTTCAAAGCGCTTAACAAAGACTTTTATTTGAACAACAAGAAAAATAAGGATGGATTGGGATACACCGATGAAGACTTTTTGGCAATTTGTAATAAAATTTCAGGTGTTGACCTATCTGCAGATTTCAACAAATGGTTGAATACAACGGAATCACCAGACTATGTTGGTATCTTCAGCAATTTGGATATTTTATCTAAAAAATCTGAAGTCAATAAATTTTCTTGGGGAATTAACTACGAAGTAAGCAATGGCAAAACTGTTGTGAAATATGTCAGAAATCCTGGGCCTTCATTAGATTTGGGACTTCAAGTGAACGATGAATTAATTGCATTGAATCAAATTCGATTGAATAATGACTTGGAGCAAACGTGGAATAAAATTGGAAAACCGGCTGAAGTGAACTTAATTGTAAACAGAGGGGGTTTAATTCGTGAACTTTCCGGAAAATTTAATCCATTGAAAGAAGTTGAATTTCAATGTAATTTAGCTGAAAAACAACTAACTACAGAATACTGGAACATAGAGGGTCCGCTTCAAAAATGGTTAAAAGTAGCGAGTAATGATAAAAATTGATGCACTTACCCTGAAAAATTGGATTTCAGAAGTTTTCCTTGTTTGCGGATTTTCAGAGCAAAATGCAATTCTTGCCGCGAATGTTTTGGTAGAAGCCGATTTACGTGGGATTGACAGCCATGGTGTTGCCAGATTATCGGGATATGTTCGATTGATACAAAAAAATAGAATCAATCCAAATCCTATATTCAAAATAGAACATCGCAAAAAAACAATGGTGCATATAGATGCAAATTCTGGAATCGGATTGCTCTCTGCACCTTTTGCAATGAAAATTGCCGCAGAAATCACCGCAGAATATGGTAGCGGCTGGGTCGGAATTTCCAATTCCAATCATTTTGGTATTGCTGCTTATCATGCAATGATGGCCTTAGAACATGATTACATCGGATTTTCCATGACAAATGCAAGTCCTTTAGTTACTCCGGCTAACGGAAAACAACGGATGCTTGGCACAAATCCTATCTGTGTAGCAGTTCCAACATTGAATGAAATTCCATTCGTTTTAGACATGGCCACAGCCGCTGCAGCGAATGGAAAATTAGAAATTGCAGAACGGGTAAATAAGCCAATACCTAAAGGCTGGGCCATTACAAAACAAGGAGAGGAAACCATTAATGCAAGCGCTTTGAAATCAGGAGGAATGTTGCTGCCTCTTGGTGGTAATACCGACGGTGCATTTCATAAAGGTTATGGATTGGGTTCTTGGGTGGATATATTTTCTGGCGTGATCACCGGTGCAAATTTTGGTCCTTGGGTGCCACCGTTCGTTTCTTTTTTAGATCCTTTGCCAAATCAACCGGGTAAAGGTATTGGTCATTTCGTTGGATGCTGGGATTTAGATGGATTTCAAGACAAACAAACCACCAAAGAAAAAATGGATCTTTGGATCAACACCTTTAAAAACACAATTCCGTTAAATTCTGAAATCCCTGTTAAAATTCCCGGTGAAATTGAGCATTTCCTCAAATTAGACCGCAGTAAAAATGGAATTCCACTTGTAGAAGCCGTTGTTGAAGATATCAAACATCTTTCAGATTCCCTGAAAATAAATGTCCCCCTTTAAAAAATCATATAAAATGGAAAAACAGCAGAAACAGAAACTAATCGTTGCAGTAATTTTTTTTTCAATCATCACAGGAATTGCAATATGGGCCTATGTGGGTATTTTGAAACCAAATAAAGAATACCACCAAAAAACTGGGGTAAAATACACTCAGAAAAAGACATATAAAACCAATTACAACCCCGATTATATCGACAGTGTAATAGACGCAAAAAAGAAAAAGTAAACTTAAGCGTTCAGGATTAGATTTCGCATAAATGCGTCATCAGAAATTCGGTTTTCCCAATTATTCGAAATAATTTTTTCGAGCAATGCATCATTTTTTGCCCCCCAATTCCAAGCATCCAAATAACCGTCATTGCTGAAGGTAACTCTTTCATACTGACTCTTATAAATATCGCTATATTTTTCTACGAGCTCATGTTCAACGTGTTTCTTATGTAAGAACTCCGGAGAACCTACCAAGTCTCTCATTTCAATAAAATTTTGGAGCGCTAAATTAGCAATAGCGTCGGCATTGGGCTTTCGCATTTTTTGATATTCGTCCAAGATCTTGTTCCAATCGCCTTTGAATTGATCGATGCATTCATCTAATACAACGCAATCTTCAAAAGAACAGTTCATGCCTTGACCATAAAATGGCACCACAGCGTGCGCACTATCGCCCATTAATGCAACTTTGTTTTTTACCCAAGGGTAACATCTCATTGTAGCAAGGTGACCTGTAGGATTTTGGAAGAAGTCTTCCACTAAATTCGGCATCATTGGCACAGCATCTGAAAAGTATTCATTGAAAAATTCAGTTACTTTTTCCGAAGTAGACAACGACGATAAGCTCAAATCACCATCGTAAGGCATGAATAAGGTACAAGTAAAATTCCCGCCAGGATTCGGTAATGCTATCATCATAAAGCTCTTTCTCGGCCATATATGAAGTGCATTTTCCTCCATTTGAAACAATCCCGATGATGATGGAACTATTTCCAATTCTTTATAACCATAATTCTCATAAGACTGAGAAAAATTGTAACGAGGATAGCGCATCATGGCATCTCTTACAGCTGAAAAAGCGCCATCAGTTGACAATACCACATCTGCTTTGTCTTTGATGGTTTCTCCACTCGCATTGATAAAGGTGGTTTCATTCGTCTCTAAATTTGCCCCTATGCACTTATGATCAAAATACATGTGAATATTCTCATATTGGTCAGCCAGTTGGAGCAATCGAATATTTAATTCCCCTCTTGAAACTGAATAAATAGCCTGGTCTTCTCTACCATATGCTTGATAAGCCAAATCACCAGCGGTGCTGTGCATCATTCTGCCCGACATTGGGATGGATATACCAAGTATTTCCTCTACCAATCCAACTTTACTGAGTGCATTAATGCCGCGAGTAGATAATGCCAAGTTGATACTTCTGCCTCCTTCATATTTCCCCTGACGCATATCACCGCGCCTCTCATACAAATGAACCTCGTAACCCTTTTTAGCTAAATAGATCGACATTAAACTGCCGGCTAAACCACCGCCTACCAATGTTATTTTCTCAGACATATTTACAAATTTAGTGCATAGTATGGTGCATTCATCAAAAAAATCTATCATTTTTGTTTATTCTTATGCGGTTTTTTAAGGTGAATTCGTTTATCCAAAGGTATTTTTATCGGTATATATGGCGATTGAATCCAAAAGAGAAATTTATTTATCTTAGTTTCGATGATGGACCGAATGATTTAGCAACCAATGAGGTGCTCGATATCTTGCAACATTATCAAGTAAAAGCTACGTTCTTTTGCGTGGGTGAAAATGTGGATCGCTTTCCTGTAATTATGAATCGTATTGTTTCTGAGGGACATTCTATTGGTAATCACACCTATAACCATTTGAAAGGATGGATATGTCCCTCAAAAAAATATATCGAAAATGTTGAAATGGCTGAAAATTCAATTTCCAAGTTTACCCAAACAACCCTTTTTAGACCTCCTTACGGGAGAATTCGAAAAGATCAAGCTTCGGAAATTATCAGAAGAGGCTATAAAATTATCATGTGGGATATTTTGAGTTACGATTACGACAAATCAATCAACTTAAATTATTGTTTGAAAATGATCAGCAAAAAATCTCGAAATGGCAGTATTGTAGTTTTTCACGACAGTTTGAAGTCGAGATTGCAAACCATCAAACTCCTTGGCCCCTACATTGAAAATATGAAAAACCGCGGATTTCACTTTAAAACAATTGAACAATGATGAATGCTTTGCTTTACGCAATTATCATTTTATATCTGTTGGTGCAAATTTGGCAACTACTGTGTTTACTGAATTACAAGGTCTATCAAAATGATTTTTTTAGGAAAGCCATTCAAAATCAATCACAAATAAATGTAACTTCCGAAAACTTACCATTGATCAGTATTTTGGTTGCTTGTAGAAATGAAGAAAAGAACATTATTCATTGCCTCGACTCATTGGTTTCTCTTAAATATCCTAAAAATAAAGTACAAATACTTATTGGAAACGACCAAAGTACAGATAAAACCGCTGAATTGGTTGAGGCTTACATTGAAAAAATCAATCATTCCAATGCCCCTCAAAACATTCAATTGATTCATATTCAAGATGATGAAAGCGGGTTAAAAGCAAAAGCCAGAGTGATGGCCCAAATGGATCAATATGCAGTTGGTGAATTTTTACTCATTACAGATGCTGATGTTACTGTAAACCAATATTGGGCGCTTGGATTATTATCGAGCCTTTCAGAGGAAATGGGTGTTGCAAGCGGAACAACGATGGTTAAGAGTTCAGGGATTGGTGGAATCATGCAAGAAATAGATTGGACCTATTTTATGGGAATGCTCAATTTAATTTCATTTTCGGGTATACCCGCTACAGCAGTTGGGAATAACATGATTGTAAGAAAATCAGCATATTGGCAAACGGGAGGTTATGGTAAAATCAAATTTTCAATCACGGAAGATTATAAATTGTATTCAGAAATCTGCAAGAAAGGATGGAAATGGAATAATGTTATGAATGCCGAAGTGCTCGCCTTTTCTGAAAAAATTCAAGGATTTATTCCATTGTTGCACCAACGCAAAAGATGGCTCAGTGGAGGTAAAGAACTCCCTTGGTATTGGTGGATATTGTTTGGGATATACGGACTCTTCTATTTTGGATTGCCTTTTATGCTCTTTAATGACTGCCAAGTTGGATTATTTTTTTGGTCAACAAAATTTATTTTACAAACTTGGCAAATCAATCGAATATATACGATTCTAAACCAACCTAAAAAGAACATATTGAATCATTTGTGCTATGAAATCTATATGTTTTTTGTAACTATTGGAACCGCTATTTTCTTTATTCTCCCAACTAAAACCGTCTGGAAAGAAAGAAAATATTGATTTTATTTGTAATAATTCTAAATAAGGATTAAGTTTGCATCAAATTAGAATCAATCTAAATAAGATGTCAAGCAAATTTATCCTAGCCCTCGCATCAATCTGGGGCTTAAAATTATCAGCTCAAGTATCTTTTGATACTACCAAAAACCATATTGAATACCTATCGGAAATTTCTTTGGTAGGACAACAAAACAAGCGTGACGTACTTCCGTCACCTGAAATCGTTGGTACAAAAATTAACGCCGGAAAGAAAAATGCAGTCATTGTTCTTGATCAATTAAATACAATTGTGGTGAACAATAACATGCGTCAAATTCTAGCAAAAGTACCCGGAATTCATATCTGGGAAAGCGATGGTTCAGGCATTCAAGTGGGCGTTGCTTCCCGCGGGTTAAGTCCAAACAGAAGTTGGGAATTCAATACGCGTCAGAACGGTGCTGATATTTCTGCCGATCCTTTCGGTTATCCGGAAGCATATTATAATCCGCCAATGCAGGCCATACAAAGAATTCAAATCATTAAAGGAGCTGGAGCATTGCAATATGGACCTCAATTTGGTGGATTAATGAACTATGTCATGAGAGATGGTAAATCTGAAACCTTACCACTTTCCATACATACATCTCAAACCATTGGTAGTTTTGGGCTTTACAACAATTTTATTGCTTTAAGTGGTCGAAAAAATAAATTCTATTATTATGCTTTCTACGATAAAAGATCGGCGGAAGGATTCCGAAAAAATAGTCAATACAAAACCCAAACGCTCTATTTTTCTGGGGGATATGAATTCAATAAAAAAATGAATCTGAGTTTTGATATCACCAACTTCAGTATGTTAAGTCAACAACCTGGGGGACTTACGGATGCCGAGATGCAAGGTGATATTGCGGTAAGCCATAGATCAAGGAATTGGTTTTCCACACCTTGGCTCACTGGAAATGTTAAATTCAATTGGGATCTCACCAACAATCAAAAAATTCATTTGACAACATTTGCAATGGTTGCGGATAGAAATAGCGTAGGTTTTACCAAGGCAATTAATATTTTCGACACCATCAACAAATCAACACTAAATTATGCCAATAGAGAACTCTCAATTGATAAATATCGCAACCAAGGAATTGAAATTGGTTATTTATATAACTTTCAGATTGCAGGTGTGAAACAAACGTTTACATCCGGAATTCGGTATTTTCACAGCAACACACAACGATTTCAAAAGGGTGTTGGAAGCAACGGAATTGATGCAAATTTTGATACCAAAGAAGTATTCCCGGTTGAACAAACGTTTAACACCAACAATTATAGTATCTATGCCGAACAAGTTTTCAGAATCAAGAATAATTTACTCTTAATTCCAGGCGTTCGATTTGAACACATCAATTCAAATGCTTCTGGCAGATCTGGTTTAAACAGTGATGGAACACCAATCAATATTGTTGCGCCCAACCAAATTAGAAACGTAGCAATAGCTGGATTTGGTGTAGAATATCATCTAAAAAATGGCCTCGAAATTTATGGAAATATCAACCAAGCTTACCGTCCAATTTTATTTTCCGACATGCAAGCTGTGCCAGGTACAGAATTGATAGACAACAATTTAAAAGATGCACATGGCTTAAATTCTGATTTGGGTATCAGAGGAATCATAGGAAAATGGCTTTACCTCGATATGAGTGTTTATGCAATGCAATACAACAATAGAATTGGAAGATTGTCGAAATACAACGATCAAAATCAGTTGTACACGTTAAAAACAAATGTTGGAAATAGCTTGAGCACCGGTTTTGAATCGATTTTGGAAATTGATGCTTTCGCTGCTACATCCCTCAAGAAAAAATATAAACTTCCTATTTTCGGTTCTTATGCGTTTAACAATGCAAGATATCAAGATTACATGGTTTCAGTCAAAAATAGTACAGGCAAAATGATTGACAGCAATTTGAATAACAAATACGTTGAAAATGCCCCTCGAAACATTTTCAGAGGAGGTGCAAATTTCTCTATTCTCGGAGATAACAACCTCGAAATCTTCACATTTGGCTTCCAATATAGCTATGTATCAAAGGTTTACAACGACGCTCTAAACACAGTTGATGCCTCTTCCAACGGACAAAATGGACTCATTCCAAGTTATGAAATTTGGGATTTGAATTTAAAATATCAAATTAAAAAGAATATTTCGTTCAAGGTATCGGTAAATAACTTAACCAATCAAAAGTATTTCACCCGTAGAGCTGGAGGGTATCCAGGACCCGGAGTATTGCCGTCTGATGCGAGATCTATTTTATTTACGTTAGACGTGAAGATTTAATTCAGAGTCGGCAGATTGAAGGTTATGATAATTTAACAAATCATGTTTCCAACTTCCTGGTTTCGTTCTAATTTCTGCATTTAAATCAGCCATCATGCTGTAAATTCCAAAATAAGTGCGATTCACATACAACGCATGTTTGCTTCCTCGAGGTTGAGTTGGTTTCTTAACCTCGGGAATTTTGTAAATCTCCTCCCCTATGGCATAAATTTTGTCGAGAAAATCATAAGTAAAATGAAACGTTTCATTCTTGAATGGCTCGCTTAAAATGGTCGTCATTTTCAAAAAAGCATCAGACAATTCTTTCACAGTTGACTCATTGTCTGCTGGGAAAATAATTTCAATTTCTTTCAAAAGTTTCTGAATTAAATCCTGATTGCCCTGAACTTCTTCCGTTAACAATGGAAAATAATGATAATAAAAATCTTGAGGGACAATTTTGATACAGCCAAAATCGATGATTCCAACTTGATTATCTTCCTGAAACAAAAAATTTCCAGGATGAGGGTCTGCATGAATGGCTTTCAATTGGTGTAATTGAAATTCATAGAAATCCCATAATGCCTGTGCTACCGTATTTTTATCATCTTGAGAAGGATTGGTTTCGAGGTATTCTTTTAAATGCAAACCTTTTAGGTAATCCATGACCAAAACTTTATCAGAGCTAAATTCGGGATAATACTGCGGAAAAACAATGTTGTCAAGATGTTTTGAGGCATCGGAAAGCTCCTGTCCTCTTTGTAGTTCCAACTTGTAATTTGTTTCTTCAATCAACTTGTCTTCAACTTCCTGAAAATACTTTTTCATTTCTTTCTCAGACAATCCAAACATAGCATTTGCTATTGGTTTAACCATTTTAAGATCACTTTGAATTGAATCAGCAATTCCTGGATATTGAATTTTCACAGCAAACTTTTGTCCGTTTTTGGCAGCCAAATGCACTTGCCCTATGCTCGCAGCGGCAAGAGATTGAACTTCAAAAGTGTCAAAAACATCAAAAGCCGATTTGCCAATTGAATTTTGGAATACCTTTAAAACAAGCGGTGGCGACATAGGCGGCGCAGAATACTGTGACAGTGCAAACTTATCGGAATAGGCCCTTGGAAGGATGTTTTTGTCCATGCTCAACATTTGTGCCACCTTTAACGCACTACCTTTGAGTTCACTTAATGAATCATAGATATCTTCGGCATTAGACGAGTGAAGCTCCGTTTTGTCGTTGTTGCCAGTGATGCTCTTTTTTGCATAATATTTGAGATAATTTCCTCCAATTTTAGCACCAGTTCCAACCAACTTTACCGCCCTCTCGAGTTTGGTACTCGGAATTTTATCTTGTGTCTTCATTTCATTTCTGCAAAAAGAAACTTACCGAAATCAAATGCCTTTTGGATGCCTTGATTCGATAGTAGTTCAAACGACAATGCAAATGATTTTTCTATGCAAGCATCTGTTTTTTCAAATCCCTTGCTCTTATCCTTCATCCAAAAATTGAATACAAACATTAAATTAGTAAACAAGCCATGGTGAGTTCCTTTGTCTAAAAATTTATCAATTTGAGGCACTCCGATACCTTTTTGCTCAAAATTCAATCCATCTAAGTACATAAAAAACGCTTCCTTAAATTCTTTCATATTTTCCATATGCTGAAGCGGATTTTTCCAGTCTTTGTGTTTGAGTAACAAATAGCTTCGATAATTTTTTAGATTTTCAAAAAACGCATAGACCGCAGAAAGTAATTTTTCCTGCGCACTGAGCTCTTGGTAAAAATCTTGTCCCTTCAATTTGTCAATTGCTTCTGACCAAATTTGAATCAAAATTTCTGATTCTATTGCATTTAAATCGGAAAATTCTTGATAAAACTCGCTTTCAGTGATTTGCAGTTGTTCACAAAAATCAAAAACGCTTTTCGGCATTTTGCCATTTCTATTGTAATGCAAAATGTAATTTTCTATTATCTTTGCTTTCATATTGGATTCCTGAAAAAGAAACACTTATCGATACTAAAAGTTTTCTTTTTTTGTTGATTTCAATCATTAATTTGCAAGCATAAAAATGACAATTCTTCAAACTGATTACAATACTCAAAGAGTGCATCTTAAAATTGCTGAATTTGGACGACATATCCAAGACTATGTTGCACATATTCAAACCATTGCAGACAAAGAAAAACGAACACAATGGGTGCATCACCTAGTCAACATCATGGCAACTCTCAATCCTGAGTTAAAAGTGCAATCGAATTTTAAGGAAATTTTATGGGGTCATATCTTCCAAATTGGTAATTACAACCTAGATGTAGATTGTCCATTTGAAATACCTAAACCTGAAGAAAAATCGAAAAAACCTGAAACCATTGGTTATCCAACGACCAATATCAGATTCCGTTTTTATGGTAGAAACCTACAAATGATGGTAGACAAGGTTTCAGAAATGGAAGATCCTGAAATCAGACAAGAAATGGTGAATCTCATTGCCTCTTTTATGTTTAACAGCTGTAAAATTTGGAACAATGAAAACTTAAGCAATGAGGTGATTGCAGAGCATTTGAAAATTCTTTCAAAAGGACAATTGCAGTTGCAAGGTTCAGAAATTACCGTATCGGCTGACGCTAGCATGCATCAACCTAAAAAATTCTTTAAAAACAACAATTTTGGTCGAAATAACACCAAAAACAATCACAATAAAAAGAACAACAACCGCGGTAAAAACTACCGCAGATTCTAAAAAATCATGTCAGTATTTGAAATTGAAGGCGGACATAAGCTCAAAGGAGAAATAACTCCTCAAGGTGCTAAAAATGAAGCATTACAAGTAATTTGTGCAGTGTTACTCACTTCCGAGGAAGTCATCATTGAAAACATTCCTGAAATTAGAGATGTGCTCAAATTGATTGAATTACTGCAAAATTTAGGAGTAAAAGTAAACCGAAAAGAGCGTGGCACCTATTCTTTTAAATCAGATGCGGTCAATCTAGATTTTTTAGATAGCCCGGAATTTAAAAAACAAGGCGCAGCACTCCGCGGTTCAATCATGATCGTAGGCCCACTCCTCTCTAGATTTGGCAAAGGTTATATTCCTAGTCCTGGTGGCGACAAAATTGGAAGGCGCAGATTGGATACACACTTTGAGGGATTTATTCGCTTAGGTGCCAAATTTGAATATTTGGCTGAAGAGAATTTCTACAGAGTGCATAGCCCAAAACTTCAAGGTTGTTACATGCATTTAGATGAAGCATCTGTAACAGGAACTGCTAATATTTTGATGGCAGCTGTACTATCTCATGGAGAAACCACCATCTACAATGCGGCTTGCGAACCTTACCTGCAACAACTGTGTAACATGCTCAACAGCATGGGTGCAAACATTGAAGGCATTGGGTCAAACAAACTCATCATTCAGGGAGTTTCTTCTTTAAAGGGATGTACCCATCGTTGTTTGCCAGATATGATTGAAATTGGTTCTTTTATCGGAATGGCTGCAATTACTCAAAGCGAAATCACCTTGAAAAATTGCAGAGTCGATATGTTAGGAATCATTCCCAAAACTTTCGAACGATTGGGTGTAAAATTGGAAATTATTGGCGATGATATTTTCATCCCAGAAAATGAGCATTATGAAATAGACAGCTTTATTGATGGCTCCATTTTAACCATTTCCGATCAAATTTG
>CAZYBT010000012.1:0-4037 GCA_964645755.1 uncultured Rhizobium sp. | reverse complement strand
GGCCAGGTTTTACTCCTGATTTGATTTCAATTGCCTTGGTTACTGCAACTCAAGCTCGTGGTACTGTCTTAATTCATCAAAAAATGTTTGAAAGCAGGCTTTTCTTTGTCGACAATTTAATAGACATGGGAGCACAAATTATTTTGTGTGACCCTCATCGAGCTACTGTTATAGGTTTAGATAGACGAACCAAATTAAAAGGCATCACTATGTCATCGCCGGATATTCGGGCGGGAGTGGCTCTTCTCATTGCAGCTATGAGTGCGAAAGGGAAAAGTACCATCCGTAACATCGAGCAAATTGATAGAGGCTATGAGAGAATTGAAGAAAGACTCAATGCTCTTGGAGCAAGAATTAAACGCATTGAGGCCTAATACTCATGATGTTCCAATTTCAAATGGGCGGTGGTCAGTTCCCTGGTTTCGACCCACAGAATTTCAAGAAATTAAGAAACCAAAAATTGCGCTCATGGATTATCCGTCAGCTTTTTACAGGATTCTTTGTATGGCTTTTGAGGGATAAAAGTTGGATTGATGTAGCCATTGTAATTTGGATCATTACAGCGTCGTTGAGTTTATCTACTATTTTATTTTTGAATAAATTGATAAACAACAAGATAAATAAATTCCAAAAATCACATACCGAAAAAGACAATCATCAATCTGATGATGATTTTGTTGATGTTGAGGTAATTGAAGATTAAGGCAACAAAGAAGAAACTCCAAAATACATATTAATACCAGAATATTTTGTATTGGAGAAACTCTTTAAGAAATTATCTGTTCCAAAAAATACGGGCCCAATTCTCGTAAAAATTCCAATTCCAAATTGTTCGTAATTATCATAAAACGACATTGGAGTTGAAATCTCAAACCATCGATGCTCAAATCGTGGAACAACAACCAAACTGCTGTTACCCAAAATTTGATTTTCTTGAATCGACGACAATCTTTGTTGCCAATGTGCCGCAACATTGAAGTATTTGAGAATCGCATAATCAAATTGAATTTGAACGGTGGTTGGCAAATTCATGGATATTTGTTCTTGAATTTCTTTATAAATTCCTTTTTGCTGAGCATATTCCGTAACGTAATTCAACACACCGGAAGAACCATTGGAAGCTGCAATCAAGAACTCAGGCGTCATTAAATTCATTGAAACTGACTTATCTGTTGCAATTTGGTAGCTGGTTGCATTTGAAGAATAGTTGATATGTCCCAAATCTAAAACAGCTCCCGATAACTTCCATCGATATTGTTTATTGCTTACAATCTTAGAATTCGTCTCTTCTCTGCCAACATTACCAGATTCAATAGAAAACCCTAAATCCATGCCATAACCAAATCCCGAAATATTATTTAACTTTGGAAAGCTTCCTAAAATAACGCCTTTCATGATTTGACTTAAAAAATCAAAATCAGTGTACGATACTTTAATATCGGCATAATCTACCCGTATCGAGTCATGTCCAAACGCACTGAATTTACTGCCATTATTGTGCATGCTAAAACTACCTAAACCTAAGAGAATTTTACCAGTTACACCCAAACTAACTTTTAAATCAGATTGATTAACAGCTAAATAGGCCAAAGAACCCGTAAACTCTTGATATGAATTCGCCCGAATATTGAATGTTTGATTTGCCACATCTAAAATATTCACATTGGAATTCGAATCTAAGAGCGATTTACCCCATGTAACAATTTGTGGAGAAACGTTGGTCATTGAAACAGAATTGCGAGTTCTTGTGGCTGTAGCCCACACAATACGGTCTAAATAACGTGTTGCATATGCTGGCCCTCGATATTCTAATTCTGCATTTCCCCAAATTTTATTGCTCGATTGATTCTCTTTGAGCCAATCGGACTTCCAATCAATGTTTCCATTAGCATCCAAATATTGTCCATCAACTTGGTTTGTAACCATATCCCAAAAAGAGAATGGTGTTTCCAACGACAAATAATTGTTATTTAAGTTAAATCCAATCGAGGAAAAATTGACATTTCTTTTGAAAGGCATTGTTCCCAAAGCAGCAGGATTGGTATAAATCATGTGTGCTCCCGCATAATTACTGTTTTGTAAACCAAAAAATGTTTGAGCTTGGATATCCAATCCAATCAACATAAATCCAATCAAATAGAGCTGCTTTTTATTCAACATGATATTCAAAAATAACTAAAAAAAATAAGAGCCGCCCAATGGGCGGCTCTTATTTTTTTATCGATGCAATTTAATTTTACTCAACTACCAATTTAGTAGATTCAGTTCCTGTTGCACTTTGCAATACAACTGTATAGATTCCTGAAGCTAAATCTGCAGTGTTTAAACCAAATTGGTTTGTACCAGCTTCGAATTGACGAGCAGCAAATGTACGTACAATTCTTCCGTTCAAATCAACGATTTGTGCACTCACTTGGCTGTTTTTGCTCAAGTTGAAAGCTGCCACTGCATTGTTTGAACCTGAAGTAGGATTTGGATATACTCTAGTTCCTGAAATTCCTTTTGCAATATCTTTGGTCGACAAGTTTTGAGTTTTGATGTCAACAAAAATATCCCAGAATGAAGTTGTTAAATATGCAGAAGTTGGGTAATATGATTTCCAACCGTTAATTGTTTGTCCACCAGCTAAATCAAATGGTGTCCAAAAACTATTGTTGTAACGGTAAGGAGACGTAATCTCATGCATTGTGTTGGTGAAATAACCCATTCTCACACCGAAAGCATTGATTTTTGGTGTGTATCCTGTTTTACCCCAGTTTACAATTGTGTCTCCCAAAACAGCCTTAATCATTGGTTTGAATGTGATGGTGAATGCCACAATGTTGTTTGTGATGTTCGTTCCATTTGTTGACTGAGATACAATTCCTGGTAAAGTACCAGATGTTCTTCCAAACAACTGACCACCTTCAACTGAAAAACTATCTGCCATAGATTTATCCAATAAGATTGTATCCGTTTTCAACGCAGATGTGTTTAACAAATTGTTTGGAACATAAGTAGCAACTTTTGGTGCTGCGTTCAAATGTCTTTTGTTTTGGTAAGTAAATCCTCTGAAATCAATACCCGTAATGTCGAAATATTGAACGTATGCAGTATCAACAACATTTGTTTTGGTACCAGCAACATCAATTGAATCAACGTTACGAACATAATATTGTACCCATCTTAGTGTGTCTACTGAATATGGATTGAATTTGGTTAAAACAGGCAAATCTGCTGATAAGAAAGTTGTATCCTTTGGATCGAATACTCCTCCCACTACACACAAATCTACATGTCCTTTTGCTCCATCATCGTAAACAAATGCTGCATTTGTATCTGGCATCATCCAACGAATGTATGTCTTAGGATCTCCTAACATCAATTCATTGCCATATGCTCTTAAATAATTGTAGTTTCCACCACCTTCTTCTGCTCCGCGACGTGTAGCACCATTTACAGTTCTGCTTAAGTCACGACCTTTTACACGCTGATTCATGTCAATTGCACGAATTCTGCTCGGATTTATTGTTTGAGCGTTCGCAGAAATGGCCGCCAAAACCGAGAATCCTAATAACAGTAATTTTTTCATTTCTATAATTTTTTGAATGTTTATCTATACGCAAATATACACTTTTTTAGGTACATACCACTAAAAGCTATATTTGATCAAAATTGCATGACAATAAAATGACAATTTAAATATCCCCCAAAAAAGGACGTAAAATTATCTCTTCGGTGACAGTAAAATCATTGACCTTCCAAGAAGTAAAAATGACCTCTGCTACATCGCTAGGTTTCATAAATCTCGATGTCGGCAAATCAACGCCAGCCCATGAATCTGTTAGGGTTGCGCCCGGCATTACGGCCGTTACAGAAACGCCCGCGGACATACCTTCAAGCCTCAGTGATTTCGAAAATCCGAGCAATGCAAATTTCGAAACCGAGTAACTCCCCCCTGCTGCGTAAGCGGTGAAACTGGCTATTGAACACATGTTAAAAACATGAGATTTTGCGTTTTTTGCAAATAAATTCCACAAATCTTTTGTAATGTGGTA
>CAZYBT010000011.1:36733-47134 GCA_964645755.1 uncultured Rhizobium sp. | reverse complement strand
GTCTCAACCTTTCCACGTTGCCGAACAATTCACAGGTATCCCAGGTGTATTGGTAGATATCAAGGAAACCATCAAAGGATTTAACATGATCATGGATGGTGAAGTAGATGAATATCCTGAAGCGGCTTTCAACTTAGTTGGAACTATTGAAGATGCCATCGAAAAAGGTAAGAAATTATTAGAAGAAGCGAACGCATAATTATGCAAGTTGAAGTATTAACCCCAGATAAAACGCTCTATACCGGTGAAGCCGAAGTGGTAACACTTCCTGGCATTAACGGAAGCTTTCAGGTGATGGACAATCACGCTGCTATGATTGCAAATTTAAAAGCAGGCAAAATGGAAGTGAAAAATGGTGGTAACAATGAATCGTTTGATATCTCCGGCGGTTTGGTTGAAGTTATTCAAAACAAATTGATTGTTTTAGTTTAATTTAAACTTCATAAAAAAAAAGCCTTGGCACAGCCAAGGCTTTTTTTTTTGCACTTTCTATCTATTTCTTCTATTAAAATAACAAATGCTCTCACCCCAGAAATCATGATCACCCATAATACGTTGTAAGAAACGAAACCAATGGTCCTGTAAGGACAAACATTTCAGTTATGATTGATTAGAAATACTCAGATCATCATAATATCGTATAATACATCAAACAAACACTTAAACAATCTTGTTAAGCGTTTTTCATCCGACAAAGTTCATTTTTTGTCGATTCTTTATACACAAACACTAAACAAAAATACCCGCCACAATGTACAAAACATTCAATTTCAATTACTTAGTAATTTAAAGATTCTAAATACTGAATTATTGTTTAACTATTAAATTTCAAAGCTTAAACAAAATATTTGCAATATCATTTCATTAGTTCGATTTTTGTTTAACGATTCGCTATGAACATTACACAGATAAACTTCGACAGAATGATGGAGAATGAGCTCATTCCATTGAGAAACTACGCACTATCACTCACCCACAATATCGATGAAACAAAAGATCTTGTTCAAGAAACAATTTTAAAAGCTTATCGATACAAAGAAAAGTTTCAGGCAGGAACCAATTTGCGTGGCTGGCTTTATACGATTTTGAAAAACTCTTTCATTAATAATTATCGAAGAGATCAAAAGAGGAACACATTCCTTGATTCTACAGATAATACTTATTTCATTGACTTGCCTTCACACCGGGTAGATAATGATGCAGAGCTCAAATTCATCCGAAAAGATTTAGATAGTGCTGTTGAAAGTTTGCCTACAGACCTGAAAACTACGTTTAAACTAAACGCAGAAGGTTTTAAATACCATGAAATCTCTGACGAGCTCAATATACCCATTGGAACGGTAAAAACACGCATATTCATCGCCCGCAGAATTCTTCGTGAAAAATTAAAGGATTACGGAAGAGAATTTGGGTATCCAATGCAACTAGCGTAATTTTAACGCATGGAAAACAAATACACGTATCTATTTTTAGATATGGTGACCATTATTGGTCCTTTGGCTTTATCATTTGATAAAAAAGTTGCTTTCTACAAATCGTGGAAACATTTTATACTCAGTATGTTGCCTGTAAGTTTGTTTTACATTATTTGGGATATATTATTTACTGAAACAGGGGTTTGGCGTTTTAATTCTGAATATTTGATTGGAAATAATATTGTGAATTTACCAATCGAAGAATACATATTTTTTACAGTTGTTCCTTATGCATGTTTGTTTATATATGCATGCCTTAGGGCATATTTCCCTAAGTTAAATAAACAAGGTAAAATTTGGTTCTACCCAATTTTATTACTGTCCATATTCATGTCAGTTTTTTACTACAAAAAAACCTACACAGTGGTAACTTTTGGAATTTTGGCTATAGTCATCATTTATTTATTGCTAAAGGAAAAGAGGATGTTAGAGCGAATAGGCACCTATTTATTTCTTTCATGGGTAGTTGCGTTAATTCCAATGGCCTATGTTAATGGTATATTAACTTCAAAACCTGTTCTCATATACAACAACATCGAAAATTGTTCATTAAGAATTGGAACTATACCCTTTGAAGATTTCTTTTACAACATGCTTTATATGACACTCATGATTGTCATATTTGAAAAATTAAACAAAACTCAGATTACCTAAATCCGCAAAAATCTCTTTGAAATTCAATATTCAAACATCACGATTTTCACATCAGAGAGATTAAAATTCGCTTTTTGACTCGTTTTATTATCCACAAAACTTTAAACTAAGGCTTATATGAAAGAGAATCTGGCCAAACTTGTTTATCGCGCTTGGAGTCTTCTTTGGCCTTTTTACGTTGAGACTTGGTAAAAGGAACGGGAACATATTTTTCTGGATATTTTTTAAGATCAATTAAAACCCTATTTAATTCTGAAGTTCCTCTTTGTAAATCCAAATATAATTTATCGTCAGTGGCCAGTTTACCCAAGGTACCTTGTCCAGCGGTAATAGAATTTAATAACTTTGATACATTTTCCGTAGTTCGTGTTAACTCATTAATCGCTCTCCCTAAATCAACAGTATCCATTTGTTTCCCTATTCGACTAATGCTCTTCAATGTCTCATCTATTTGCTTATCGTACTTCACCAATTGGAGTGAAAACTGAGACAAATTAGCCAATGTATTTTGTATTTGCGGTGATGCACTTGCCGTTAAATTTTCTATTTGATTCAATGAGGTTTTGAGTGCAATAATCGCTTTTGGTAGTTCTTCTAAAGCGAGATAAAGGTGTTTATTCGTAAAAAACGCATTCAAAGAACCCAGTAATGAGTCTGTTTTCGAAACTAAAGGAACGATACGATCATTCATTGCTGTAAACTGATCTCGGGTGTACATGGACTTCAGCGTATCTCCATCCTCAGCAAAGATTTGAGAATTCCCTCTAACCAACTTCATTTTTTGTCCTCCGATCAATTCAGATTCAACTTTAAATTTAGAATCCTTAGGGATATTAATATTAGAAGAAATCTCAACCAATGCTTGAATTTTGGTACCATCTTCAACCATTGTCAGCGATTTTAATTGCCCAATTCTGAATCCATTGTAAATGACAGAAGTCCCTGGCGACAGTCCCTGAGTACTATCATAAAACACATAAAATTCACGACCTCTTTGCAAGGGGTTATCTTTTCCTAACATAAAATTATAACCGAGAATGAGGATCGTTAAAGAGGTAACAGCAAGCATACCAACTTTAAATTCTTTTGTTAGACCTTGAAACAGAGACATGACTTCAAATTTAATCTATTTTTGGGAATAGTTGAATAAAAAAAAGGCCCTGCTTTCGCAGGGCCTTTCCTCTAAAATTAATATCTAAAAATTAGTCTTTGATAACCAATTTCTTAACAGTTGTTTCACCGTTATTTGTCATACGAACGAAGTAAACTCCAGATACGATATCAGACAAATTGAATTCAGTTACACCTGAACCACCATCAACGATTCTTGAAGCTACAAGAGCACCAATTGAATTTGTTATTTCAATTGACATTGGTTGCGTATTATTCAAAGCATAGCTTACGTTAACTTTACCACTTGCAGGGTTAGGATAAACAGTAATTGCTTTGTCAAGAGCCAAGCTATTCACACCTGAGTAAGTGTTTTGGCAGTTTGGTGGGTATTGAACATAAACTGAACGTGTAACAATGCTTGCTTCATTACCACTTGGATCTACCAAAGAGTAGTTAATGAAGTAAACGCCAGCTTCCCAAATATTGATGTTGTGATTCATTACTTTAACCAAAGGCATCAATTCAGTTGGAGAGTAGTAGTTGTCTTTGATAATCAAACCAGACATTGCCCAGAAAGGAGTACCAACACAAACACTCATTGGAGGAGCTGTCATTTGTGGAGCTGAACGGTCAACAACTTTAACAAAACGTTTTTTAGTTGTAGAGTTACCGCTTTCGTCAGTAGCTACATAAGTTTCTACATATGTACCCAAAGTGTACGGGTCAACTTTACCAGTTCTTACTACACTAATTTTGCTTACAGGATAGTAGTTATCAGAAACTGATACACTTCTAGAAGCGTAAGTAGAGTTTACATCATGGTAAACAGTGTCACCAGTGTTCAACTCAATGTAAGGAGCGATGTAATCATCTACACGGTAGTTGATTGTGAAACCATCTTCAGTTGCTTTGTTACCAGAAGGGTCAACAGCATTGTAGATGATAGGGTAAGTATTACGAATTTGATTGTTAACAACACCGAAGTAACCTGGGTTCTTCGCTAGGAAGATATTTCCGTTACAAGGGTCGTTTGCATAAATATCATCAACAAATACGCTATTGATTTGTACGTCGATAGTCATACCATCAGTAATTCTCTTACCTAAACGGAAGATACCTGGTTTTTGAGTATCACGAACGCGAACCAAACGAGATTTAGATGAAACGTTAGCTTGTGCATCTTTTACGGTGTAAGTAATTGTATAATCACCAACTTTGCTTGGATCAACAGAACCTACAACTTTAATCGCTGAAGTCAAGTCGCCATCAACTGCGTCGATTGCAACAGCGCCAGCTTCAGTGTAAGTACCACATTGCTCAAGATTGATTGTATCGTTACCTTGTAAGGTTAATACTGGACCAGATTTGTCTAATACAACGATTACAGTTCTAGTTTTTGAAGGAGCAGCATTTCCAGATGCATCTTTCAAATTGAAAGTGATTGAGTAAACACCAGAAGTTCTGCAATCCAAATCTGAGATAATTTCAACTTTAGAAGTCATATCACCTTCAGTAGGATCATAAGCAGAATATGTTTTAGAAGCAACTTCAGAGTAGCAAGAGTTAATGTTAGCACCACGCTCAACACGCACTGTATCACTACCTACCAAAGTAATCACTGGTGGTAAATTATCATTAGCCAATTGGATAGAATAATCTTCGAACTCACCAACTTGGTTTACACCACAAGGAGTGTTAGAGAATGAACCATAAGATACACCTACACGCATGCGTGTTTTACCTTCAAAGCTATTTGCTAATGCAGGTACAGTAATTTTAGCAGTTGCAGATAAACCAGTAATAGAACCAGAGCTCAATACTTCTTCATTTGCATCATCGAAATCACCGTCAATGTTCCAGTCAATCCATGCTTTGTAATTTACGGTGTTAGAGTTTGTTTTTCTTTCGATAGTCAAATCATAAGATGCACCATAGGTCATTTGCATCGTACGAACATCAGTATAATCTGAATAAGCATCAGTTGTATTACCGCTCATGTTATCGATCAAGATTTTACCATTTTTGTCTGTTACTTTCACATTATTCGTTGCTACGTCAGTAGAAACCATGTTCACCAAAGGAATGCAATAGTCTAATACGATTACATATTTGTTTTTGATTACTTTTTTCTCAGTAGCTGCTTTGGTACCATAAGAGTTCCATGCGCTCAAAGTGAAAGTATAAGGACCACCTTTGCTAAATTTGATTTGTGGGTTACGGCTAGATTTTGAAGTACCATTTTCAAATGTAAATGAAGTTGGGAAAATGCTCCACTCAAAATTGTCAGCGTAATCAGTTTCAGTTGCAATTGTTACAACTTCACCAATTACTGGACGTAAGTTGCTCGCAGTGTAGTTCACATTACCAGCAGCAGATGGAGTTTTTGCTTCAAAATAGTTGCAGAAAGTATCAACACCAGTACAAGTAGTTGCAATCAAACAAACTTCATAGTTACCGTCGGTTGTAAATTTGTTAGAGAAATCTTCTCCAATTGAATATAAGCTACCATCAACATACCATTGGTAAGTAGGAACACCTTTTGCACCTGAAGAAGCATTGGTAAATACCGCTTCTACACCTGTACCAATTGGATTGTATTGGGTTGTCCACTTTGCTTTTGGAGCTACAGCAGGCTCAAGATCAGAATCCCAGTTCAAAATGAATCCAGCATCGTTACCAGAACCATTTGATTCAAATGTAATGTAAGCAGCACCTCTTTTCAATACAATTGTAGCTGTATCATAGTAAGATTGGTTTGCGTTTGTAATACCAATTTTTGGAGTTACTTCATAATTAGGATCAGCTTGGTCACCATCATAAATTCTCATGATGTCGCCGTTATCAGCTAATTTTAATTGTGTAAACTTAATGCGAATTTCTTTCGCACCACATGGCAATATTTGGAAATAGTCAAATGATGTTTTACGACCGTTAGAGTAGTTAGCAGTTGGACCAGCATGGTCAAACAAACGACCATATTTGGTGGTTGTTTCATGTTGAGGTCCTAAGTAGTTATCAAGAGTAGGAAGACACTCGATGTATCTTTTTTTACAAACTTTGTTTGAAGTACCCACAGCATTGGTAGCCTCTAAGCATACTTCATGCCATCCAGTTTCAACAAAATCCATTGTAGGGTTTTGTCCACTGTAAGGAGTATTGTTCACACCTGTTGGAGTAATCAATTCCCAATTCCAAGATGTTGGACCATTTGTACTCAAATCAAACACTTTAGTGTTGAAACCTAACTCAACTTCATTTGACTCAGCAATAAAGTCGGCTACAGGCACAGCTGTAGGAGCAGTAATTGTTACTTGTTTAGTGATTGAATCAGCAGTTCCACAATAGTCTACCAACATTTTCACATCGTATTTACCAGCAGAAGCCCATTTAGCAATACCTTTTGTAGAATTGCTGTTGATTGCTTGGCTCGCATTGGAGAATGTCCACTTATAAGAAGCACCAGGGTTAGGGCTTGTAGCAATGAAGTTCACTGCTGTTCCTTGCCAATTTGGTCCTGTTGGAACAATAAAGTTAGCAACTGGAGCAGTTCCTACCTTTAAATTAACTTCTAAGTCAAAATCGTTACCATAACCACTGAAAGAACCGCAACCTTGAGTTTTACTCATAGTGTATGCACTCATTGTACCTCTGAAACGCAACCAAGATTTTCCAGTAGCGTTGAAACAAGGTAGTTTTACCGTGAACGATTGAAAACCAGAAATATTTGTTGTTCCTGGATCAATCAAACACTCAGCACCTGATAAAGAATTATCGCGGTTAGCATCAATCCATACACCCGGTTTAGTGGTGTAACCAGACCATGCAGTACCAGTTAATTCAATGGTAATTTCCTCACCAGCAGTTAAATCGAAAGGAGAACCAGCGTTCAATACACCCTTAAAGGTATTTCCACCGCCACCTGTGCACGTTAAACCACTGTAGGAGGCCAAAACCCCCGCTTTGCTTTTTACCGTCACCGCGTCAATGTCGCCGCAGTAACCGTACAATCCTCCGCATCCATAAGCATGTTGGGATCCGGCTCCACACGCTTGTGCCTCAGCTTGATTCGTCGAGAAAAATCCCCACGCCATCGCACCGAAATACAACATGTGTTTGAGTTTAGTAATTGTTGATTTCATAGATATTTTTTAGATGTTAGTTTTATTCTTAGGACGCAATATGCAGAAAAGGTTGCAAAAAATTGCAATTAATTTTTGAAAAAAAATGAAATAATTTCTCCATGCAATTGTTTTTCAATCATTTGAATGTCTGACTATAAAAGTTATGACATTTCTATGACTGATCAAAACCGCCAATGATGCCAAAATCAACGAAACATGCGACTAAAAAATTATTTAGTTTTTTCCAATTGTTTTTTGTAAGATCTAATGGCTCGATATATACCCTGGGCAATCACTTCCTGTCCCTCATCTGTTTTCAAATAAGATCTGTCAGCTCCGTTAGTCAGAAATCCTGTTTCAATCAACACTGATGGCATGGCCGTTTTCCACAAAACTAAAAATCCGGCTTGGTTCACTCCTTTTGTATGTATTTTGCTTTTTTTACTCGTTTCCTCTTCCACCAAAGCCGAAAATCTGAAGCTCTGCTTCATAAATGCATTCTGAACCAAAGAAAAAATGATATGTCCCTCAGGTGAACTCGGATCAAATCCACCATACCGTGAATTGTCTTTGTAATCACTTTCAAAAGTGATGGCAGAATTCTCTCTTTTCGCCACATCTAAATTACCCTGCGTTTTATGCAATCCCATGAAATATGTTTCAGAACCACTCGCTTTGGAATTGTCGTTGGCATTACAATGAATAGAAATAAATAAATCGGCATTATTTTTATTCGCAAAATTTGGACGCTCCCAAAGTTTGAGCGTTTTATCGTTCTTTCGAGTGTACAAAACTTTAATTTGCGGCAAACTGTCATTTAAAATCCTTCCCAACTTCAAACCAATTGCCAATGTAACTTCCTTTTCCCAAATTTCTCCAGCACCATTGCAACCAGGATCTATTCCTCCATGTCCTGGATCAATCACAATCACACCCAATTTGTCAATTTTTTTACGCACAATTTCCTGGTTGTCCATGGAAGGCATCAAAAACAGAACACACAAAGAAAACATGACAATAGAAAGTGATTTTTTTATCCTTTCCAAACGCTTGTCCCTCGAAAAAAATCTAGATTTTGACAGATTCATTGTTTTCATATAGTTGTAATGGCAAATATTTTGCCGAATTTCGCACCTTTAAGTCCGAAATGAAAATTATTGCAACAAAACATATCGCAACCTTTGTGTGGATAGGCTGCATATTTTCATGGGCTACAAAAATAAACGCTCAAAGCAAGCCGATTGTCGATAGCTTGTCTAATAAAAAAGACAGCGCCACCATAAGTCCCTCAAAAAAGAAATCGCTGCAGTCAATTGTAGCTTTCAAAGCGCAGGATTCACTTTACTTAGAATTTGACACTAAAAAAGTACACCTATATAATAGGTCGGAAATTAATATGGATCAAACGCATCTGAAAGCCTATTATGTAGAGGTAGATTTAACAACTAAAATTCTATTTGCCAAAGGCGGTTTAGATTCAAACAAAAAATATGCATTTAAGCCAGTTTTAGAAGACAACGGCGACAAATACACTGCGGATTCAATGAAATATAACAGTCAAACAAAAAAAGGCAAGGTATATGGATTGATGTTGGCACAAGATGAAGCTTTTATTCACCTGGGAACAGTTTTAAAACAAAATGACGGTACATTTACTGGAATTCAAGGTAAAATTACCACTTGCAGTGATCCACATCCACATTTCTATTTGAGCGCATCGAAGTTGAAAGTTTTACCGAATAACAAAGCGTTATTTGGGCCAGCAAATTTGGTATTTGCGGGTATTCCTACTCCCCTAGCATTACCATTTGGGTTGGCACCCTTAAAAAAAGGACAAAGAAACGGGATTTTATTTCCTAGTTTAGGATTTAACAGCGCCAATAGCAGTTATTACCTTCAAAATTTTGGTTATTACATGGGATTGGGAAAATACTCTGACATTCAAATTACATCGGATGCATATTTCAACGGTGATTTTCGCTTAGGATTACAAACCCAGTATTATAAAAGATATAAATTTAGAGGGACATTGGCTTTACAATTGAGTAAATTTGGCAATGGAGCTGAAGAAAGTAGTCCTGACTATTTTAAGAACACGGATTTCAGTATCCGTTCACAATTTGGTATAGATCCAAAACTATATCCGGGAATCACATTCAACGGAAACATTTACATTGTGACAGGCGGATTCAACAGAAGGAACTCAAGAGATTTAAATAGTTTAACCAACAATCAGTTTACCTCCAGTATTAATTACGGTAGAATGTTTTTAAACAACAAACTCAATATGACGGTTTCAGCTCGTCATACTCAAAATACAAGTACCAAAGACTTCAATTTAGAATTGCCAACTTTAAACTTATCGGCATCGAGTATAACGCCATTTGCTACAAAGAACGGAACTAACAAAACCTGGTATGAGCAAATACGTTTGAGCTATAATGGTACGATGCTCAACAACATAAAAACAAAAGATTCAATTATATTCAGTGAAAATTATGCCCAAGCCTTTAATTCTATGTTGTCTGGAATCAAGCATAGTATTCCAATCAGTACCAATATTAAATTGATCCAAGGCATTGTCAATATATCGCCAAGTATTAATTACAATGAAAATTGGCATTTTTCGGCTTTGACAAAATCGTACAATTCAAGCACAAAAAAAGTTGAAACTACAGACTCACAAGGATTTTTCCGACAATACAATTATAGTTTTTCTGCAAACACCAACACCAATATTTATGGTACTTTTGGCAACATTAAATTAGGAAAGCTAAGGGCAATACGTCATACCATGAATCCATCAGTTGGTTTTTCATATGTACCTGAAATCAATGGCAAAGAAAATGGCTGGTTGAAATCATATACAGATAGTACCGGAAAAGAAATCCAGTATAACGTATTTGAAAAAAGTCCGATTGGAACTTTGTACCAAAATAAAGGTGGTTATATCAATTTTGGATTAAGCAACAACTTGCAAGGGAAAAAAGTATCGTCGTTAGACAGCAACGGCAAAGAAAAAACTGAAAAATTCAATA
>CAZYBT010000011.1:18177-36723 GCA_964645755.1 uncultured Rhizobium sp. | reverse complement strand
GTTGAGTTTCAACACAAACTATAATCTAACTGCAGATAGCTTTAAATGGAGCGATATTCGCGCTGGATTTAATACGGTGATTTTCAAACAAATGAGAATCAACAGCAATGCCAGTTTTAGTCCTTACCAAATCAATCAAAAAGGACGGTTAATTGACGAATTTGAATTCCTGAAATCTCAAAACATAGGTCGTTTACGAAACATCGATGTAAACATTAACTCAAAGTTTTCAGCGGATATGTTTAAGAAAAAAACACCGACTAAAAAGTCAACAAAAGTTGAGAGTGATGAGGAAAATGAAATGAAAGACATTCAAAACAGACCGAACAACTATTACGATTTCAATATACCATGGACAATCAACTTTACCTATATGTGGAGATACAACGCGGAAGAGTTAAATCCACTTCGAAAAGTGAGTTCCAACACTGTTAGAATTTCTGGAGATGTTAACTTAACACCAGATTGGAAAATTGCATATCAAAGTGGATACAATTTTGCGAACAGCCGGGTCGAAGGTTCCTCATTTTCAGTGATTCGCGACTTACATTGTTGGCAAATTGAATTCAATTGGATACCAGACGGTTACATGAAACAATGGTTGTTTACTTTGAGACCCAAAAGCAGACTATTGCAAGAAATGAGGCTCAACAAAAGGGAGTTTTACAACAACCCTACCCTCTTTTAAATCTAACTTTTTTTGATTATATTTGTTATTTACACATGCCAGTACAAATCAATCAAATTGCTCCAGATTTCACGTTAGTGAATACGGACAAACAAAATGTTACCCTTTCAGAATTAAAAGGAAAAAATGTTGTTATTTTATTTTTCCCGTTTGCATTTACAAGCGTGTGCACTGCTGAACTCTGCGACGTGAGAGATAACTATCACGCCTACCAAAATTTAAATGCCGAAATATTGGCGATTTCTGTGGATTCAGTTTTCACTTTAGACAAATGGCGCAATGAAATGAACTACCCATTTCCGATGCTGTCTGACTTTAACAAAGAGGTTTCAACTGCATATGATTGCATATACGAGCAGTTCGCATTTGGTACAAAAGGTGTTTCAAAAAGAGGGGCTTTCGTCATCGATAAATATGGCTTGGTTCGTTACGCTGAAGTTTTAGAAAATGCCGGTGAAATGCCAAATTTGGAGGCAATCAGAACTTGTTTGTCGGAAATATAAATAGATGAGGTCTTTTCTGAGGGACATTGGACTAACTTTAACAATTCTTGCGTGTGCAGCTGCACGAGCGCAAGATTTGCCGCATCCCAAGCACAACCTCAGGTATCACTTTCTACATTTCGATCATCCATTTCATACCAAGGTTGATCCACACATCACAAAAAAAATATCCAATAAATTCCAGCCAATTGGCTTTGATACATTTCAATTCTACCTTAAGATTGAGGAACAATTGGGGTATGATACCATCAGAGCCAATGCTGCTGAATTCTACCTGAGTCCATTTTATATTCAAAGAAATGAGGTTTCAAACCAAGAATATCGAAACTTTTTAAACGATTCAAATTCGGCATTCCGAAAAAAAAGTGGATTAACTCAGCAATGGTTGTACCCTGAGACCAACATTTGGGGTTCAAATGTAAATTATCAAGAACCAGATAATCCATACAATAAATGGTATTTCTATCATGAGGCATACAACAATTATCCCGTGGTTGGTGTTTCTCAATTTCAAGCCACAGAGTATTGCAATTGGTTGGAGAGCAAATTAAATGATTCATTGAAATCGATCATTCCAAAAGGTTACAGAATCGAAGTTGATTTGCCCACTTCCGCAGAGTTCTACGCAGCAGTTGATTTTTGTATTCTGAAGCCAACCAAAGAAAAACGAAATACTAAGACCCGTTTTACAAGTCCTGTCTTTGAATATCTGTTCGAACAAACGTCCCCCAAAAGCATCAATTATAGAGCGATGTATACCGACAGGATGGCTGTTTTGCAAAAGAATATTGCAGCAATCCCTATGTCCGTAACACAAATGATACCAGATGGATACCCACAAGTACACCATTTACTTGGCAATGTGAGTGAGTGGACAAGTACGAGAGCATGGGGACATTTATACAATCACAAAGATTTCATTTACACCACATTTGGAAAAATAGTTCCCAATTTTGATGAAGAGCACAAGCCTGAGATTTTGGCAAGTTACTTAAGAAATGAGGAATCGATGAAATATCATTTTGTTAAAAAGGGAGGTTCCTGGGCACAAGATTTATTTTATTTAGATCCAACTAGTGTAGAAATTGACCGGGGCGACAAAAAAAACTCTCAAACTGGATTTCGGACCGTAATCAGGCTTAAACCCACAGTAAAATAGGCACTTTTACTTAACGTAAAATTAACGTGAAGTAACAATTGTGGAATTTTTTATTGGCGAAAAGAGTAATTGTTATATTGACACTTACTTAAAAAAATATTATATTGCCAACCTAAATTAAACCTATGCAAAATAAATTACAGTTTTGGAAACTGTTTGGCTTGATTCTTTTAGGTTTGGGAACAAGTCAATCGGTATTCGCTCAAGATTCCGGTCGTAACGATCGAGGTGGTGAAGACACCATCAAAAATCAGGATGCAGAAAGCGTTGGAGACGTTGTAATCATTGGTTACGGACGTTCTTCTAGAAGAAACGTAGTTGGATCCATTTCAACAGTTAATGGCAAAGAGATCACTGAATTACCAACACAGAGTTTTGAAGGTTCACTTCAAGGAAAAGCTGCTGGTGTTCAAGTTACGGTAGGAAGTGGTATGGCTGGTTCGGCTTCATTGATTCGAATCAGGGGTGCTGCATCTATTTCTGCTGCAGGAGATCCTTTGTATGTAGTTGATGGAATTCCAATTACCCAAGATTATTTCATGAACAGGGCAAATGGATCGAACTGGGGAGGTGGATTTAACAACAACCCTCTCGCATCTATCAACCCTGAAGATATAGAAAACATTGAAATATTGAAAGACGCGGCAGCAACAAGTATCTATGGTTCTCGTGGTGCAAATGGAGTAATCCTCATAACAACGAAGCGTGCGAGAAAATCTGGACTAAAGTTTGATATTAGCACCCGTGTTGGAGTGAGTATGCCTACTAGAAAACCAGATATGCTTTCGGGTAAAGATTGGTTACAACTTTATCAAGAAGCATGGGAAAACGATGGTAGAACCGGAATTCCGGATCTCTCATTAATTGGTTTGCGCGTTAAATGGGAAGATGTCCAAAACAACAATACAGATTGGGTTGACCAAATGCTTACTGTGGGTGTGAAACAAAACTATAACATAGGAACCAACTACAAAGGCAAGAATTTTGCGGTGAAACATATTTTATCATATGATAACAATGGATCATTTGTAAAAGGTAACAGCTACGAAAGAACCAGTCAACGCGTGAATTTCGACTATAACCCTACAAAAACACTCAATATCAACTTTTCACATTCCTTAAGTAAAGGAACAAACAACAGAGTTGATGCAGCTTGGGCTGGAGGTTTGGGATCGGCTATGAGTACCATGCTAAATATCTATCCATTAGAACCAACATACGATAGTGCTTCAAAATCATATTTAACTCCAATAGGATTGCATACCATTAGAGACCTAAAAAATTGGAGGTCTGTAGAAGTGAGAACCATCAATAACGCTTCTATCAGCTACGAAATTTCTCCGGAATTTTCAATCAATGCAAGTGGAAGTTTGGATTATATGGACTACAACGAGTTGATTTATGAACCCTCTAAATTAATTCGATATTACAACCAAAATTACTTGCAAAATGGTAATGCAAAATGGTTTCCTACCTGGACCCGAAACTACAACTATTTTGTAACCGGACAATGGAATAAAAAAATTAATTCAGACAATAAAATTGCCTTGATGATAGGGAATGAATATCAAAATTCATTGTCGCAAAGTAAATATGTTGAGAACTTTGATGCGGTTGGTCCTATAGATCAATATAACATTCCAGACACAGCCTTAGTTTCTAGATACAACACTCCATATAATTGGGCATTTTTATCATTCTTTGGTCGTTTCAATTACAGTTATAAAAACAAATTCAACTTGCAATTAACCAGTCGTTGGGATGGTAGCAGTCGTTTTGGAACAAACAACCGATATGGATTTTTCCCAGCAGCGGCATTTGGATATATTTTGAGTGAAGAGTCTTTCATGAAAAAGATAAAAACAATCAACTTTTTAAAAGTTAGAGCCGGTGTAGGTAAATCTGGAAATGCGAATTTCGACAATTATGCGCGTTGGGGTACAGTTACACCAAGTTCAAATTTGCCTTACTATAATGGTCAACAGCAATTGGCGGTTGCTCGTTTAGAAAACCCTAACTTACGTTGGGAAAGCACCGTTAACTACGATGCTGGAATTGAAATGCAATTGTTCAAAGGTAGAATCAGCACAGAAATCGTATATTATAACAAACAAACTAGCGATGTAATCATGAACGTTTCTATTCCTGTTTCCATTGGTTTTGGAAGTTTTTATGACAACGTAGGAAAAATTGAAAACTCTGGTTTGGAATTTACATTGAAAACCATAAACGCAAGAACAAAGAATTTCCAATGGACATCTAACTTCAACGTAGCAAGAAACTGGAACAAAATAACCAGTATTGGTGTATATTCTCCTGATGCGATTAGCGGTGGAACGAACGACACTCGTGTTGTTGTTGGAGAGCCAGTAGGAACAAATTTCCTTGTTCGTTATGCTGGGGTAAACAAAGAAACTGGAGCTCCACAATATTATGATTTGAAAGGAAATATAACATCACAATGGGATCCTTCTAATAGGGTTGCTGTAGGAAACATTTTACCGAAAGCTTTTGGTAACTTTTCAAACACAATTACTTACAAAGGATGGGATTTGAGTGCGAATGTTTATTTCAACATTGGTGGAAACATCTATGAAAGTTCAGTAAAACGTCAAATGAGTTTGATCACGGATTGGAATATGGACAGAAGGGTACTCGACAGATGGCAAAAACCTGGAGATGAAACTAACATCCCTAAAATGACACTCACCACATTCAATCATGGTTCTACTACACCCTGGATCAACACCGATTTGTGGTTACAAGATGGTACCTTTGCTCGTTTGAGAAATGTAAGTTTATCATATTCTTTGCCAAAATCTGTGTTAAAGAACAGCAAATTTGAAAATGTAAAGTTCACTTTTGTGGCAACCAACTTGCTTACATGGACCAATTACACAGGTATCGATCCAGAAATAGCTCGTGATTTTGAAAATGCAACAGACAGAAACATGAGTGGTAGCATTACATATTTGACAACTCCTCAAGAGAAAAGTTACAGTTTGGCGATTAATTTAACATTCTAATGAAAACGATTTTTAAAACGAAACAAATTTTCCTAACTGCAATTGTTGCAGTGGGTATATTCATTGGAGGGTGTGAAAATATGATTGAAACACCACCACCAAATGAAATTCCAGTTGCTGATGCAGTTAAAACTGCAGATGATTTGCAACGACTATTGAACGGAAGTTACAATGAACTTGCCAATACTCACGGTGGTTTTTCTCAAATGCTTGCGGAAATGTTAGGTGACAACCTAAACATGCCGAACAACAATGATTTGAGAGAAGTATACAATCACAATGTTTTGTTCTTTAATACAACAAGTGGTGGATATTATTCTATGATTTACAGAATGATTTTCAGGGCAAATTTTGTTGAATCAAAAATAAATGATGTAAGCGGATTGAGCACGGAAGATAAAAACAGAATTTTAGGAGAAGTAGCTTTCATTCGCGCTTTGGGTCATTTTACAGCCGTTAGAATGTATGCTCAACCTTATGGGTTTACCTCTGATAATTCTCACCCTGGAATTGCCATTCAACGTCAGGTGACAACTCAGCCTATGCCTAGAGAAAGCGTAGCTGCAGCCTACACAGCAATCATTGCCGATTTACAAAACGCAGTAACTAACCTTAGTGAAGATAATGCTTTGAACACAAATGGGCCATGCTATGCTACCAAATGGGCGGCAAAAGCATTGCTTGCAAACGTTTACTTTCAAATGGGTAATTACACCGATGCTGGCGATATTGCCAATGAAGTCATCAATTCTAATAAATTCACTTTCAGCGATACTATTTCTCTGTTCGATACTAAAGGATACAGCGAACATATTTTTTCAGTAGTGAGTACCGGCATTTCAGATAAAAGAAGCGGCGGTTATTCCGATAATTATGCTCCAGGCGTTCCAACTTGTCAGTTAGACAGAGCTCTTTGGGCTTCAATTAAAGGCAATACAAACGACAAACGTTTGGGAATGCTTCAAGTTGTGAATCCGAATGCTGCAAATGAATTTGTGAAATCCAATCAATTCAATGCTCCATTTTTCAATGTTCCTGTGTTGCATTTGACACAAATGATGTTGATTAGAGCCGAGAGTTATGCTATGAAAAACACAAACTTAACCACAGCAATTGCGGACATCAATAAAATCATCAGCAGAGCTTACACCGACAATTCAAAAGTATTGTCTAGTTCAGCAAATGCAACTGAAGTATTGAACGCTGTTCGAGCCGAAAGAAGAATGGAATTATTGTTCCAAGGCGATAGAATCCATGAAATCAAACGTTTAGGTGCTATTGAAGGACAAAATTTGTTTGTGCATGGACATCCATGGAATTGCCCAGGAATCATCATGCAGTTCCCAATTACTGAAAAAACAAGTATTTTTGATATTAACCCAACAGGAGGTTGTAACTAATGAAAAGTAAATTATTTGTAGGCATTTTCGCTGCTGCGTTAATGTTCGGATTTCAAGGTTGTAAACCTGAAAAAAAGGAACTTGGTCCTAAATCAAGTCAACTCGATGGAATCAATGGAAATTGGGTACTTACGCGTACCGACCAAATAGACGTAAACGTGCAACTTGCTTTCACAGAAAGCGATACATTGTTAAACGTATCAGACGTTTTATTGACATCAACTCCGATGGAAATCAATTTTGATAAAAATTCTTTTGCATTCAACACAACGGCTGGTGATGGTAGTGATATGTTCGGTGCGAGCAGTGGGACTTGGAAATTCGACAACAATGATTATCCGTCATATGTGATTTTTAATGAAGGATCGGCTGGACAAATGAATGTGAAACTTATTCGTCCAGTGCGTCTACAAGACCATTATTTAATTCTTAAAATCAATAAATTCAAAGGCGGAAAAAGAACTGTTTGTTACCATCTTTGGTTTGAACGTAAAAATTAATCACCATGAAAAAACTAACATTATTCTCAACAATCATATTCAGTGTAAGCTCGGTATTCGCTCAAAAAGCTTGGATTACTCCTGACCCTGCGAATCTCGATGATAGTATCACCATTTGGGTGGACATCAAGAAATGTGAAAGACAACAACTTGCAGGCACTACAGATCCTCTGTACATGTGGACATGGGCTCCGAAAGAACATGCAGCGGGTCATCCTTTGCACAACGGAACTTGGGGCGCAAGCAATGACGCACTCAGATTTACCTCAGCTGGAAACGACTTATGGTTTTACCGCATGATTCCGACTAAATTTTATGAGTGTACCAAAGCTGATCTTTACAGTAAAGGCATCAACCTCCTACTCAAAAAGAAAGACGGAACAGGAACTGTGAGCGGTGGCGAAGACAAAACCGAAGATTTAATCATCAAGATTGACTTGCCTGTTTCAGGTCCTAAAAAACTTTATCCGTTCCCTGGCTTGGTTTTGAAAGACACTTTGAGTATCTCTCCTGATGATGTACTTTCAATTATTTACGATAAAAACATCGAAACAAACGACACTCTCAAAGATAAGAATGATTTTTATTGTGTGGTAAAAGCAAGATATGGAATGGGTGCTACTGAATTTTTCTACTTTGTTGACGGCGATAAGCTAACTGCTGCCGATAAAAACATCAGTGGTTTGGTTCCTCAAATGATGATGAAGGACATTGGAGGCGGGAAATACAGATTCAGTTTCATACCGAATAAGTTATTCGAGTCCAAAAATTCGCAAGGATTGCCATTGTTATCCGTAAAATATAGGGTGATGCGTGGTTATATCCGAAAAACCTTCGACATTGTTGCAGAGAGTCCAGAATATTGGTTCAATACGAGCAAATAATCAAAATAGCGAAAATAAAAAAAAGGCGATCGAATGATCGCCTTTTTTTTATTTTCGCTATTTTAAGCCATTTTAAAGCACTTCAATCTCATTCCTGTAAATATCTTCGATTGTTTCTCGTTTGCGGATTAAATGCGCCTTATTTTTATAAAAAAGCACCTCGCACGGTCTTAATCGTGCGTTATATTGATTACTCATGGTAAATCCATAAGCCCCCGCATTTTTAATTCTGAGTACATCACCTTCTTTTACCTCTGCTATTTTTCTGTCATAACCAAGCGTATCTGTTTCGCAGATATATCCCACAACACTGTATAAACGCGGTGTGCCTTTAGGATTTGATATATTTTCTATGTGATGATATGCATCATAAAACATTGGTCGAATCAAATGATTTTGACCACTATTCACGCCAATAAAAACAGTAGAGGTAGTTTGTTTGATTACATTTGCTTTAACCAGTAATGATCCCGACTCACTTACGATGAACTTACCTGGTTCAAACCACAATTCTAATTCACGGCCATAATTCTTACAAAAGGCTTTGAAAGCTTCAGCTATTTTGGAACCCATTTCCTCAATGTCGGTTACAATATCTCCTTCTTTATACCCTACCTTGAATCCAGAACCAAAATCCATAAATTCTAAGTCTGGAAATGACTGAGCGGCATCAAACAATAATTCTGCCCCTCTTAAAAATACTTCCGCATCCAAAATATCACTGCCCGTGTGCATATGCAAACCATTCACACGAATCTTATGCGACTCAACCACACGTTGTACATGACGCAATTGATAAATAGAAATCCCAAATTTCGAGTCTATGTGTCCTACCGAGATATGACTGTGTCCACCGGCCATAATATGTGGATTCAATCGAATGCAACAAGGCACAGAGGGTCCAAATTCATGTCCGAATAATTCAAGAGTTGAAATATTGTCGATGTTCATTGTGACTCCAAGTGCAACCGCTTCTTTTATTTCCTCGAAATCTACACAGTTTGGTGTATACATTATTTCTTGAGGTAAAAATCCTGCTCTCAAACCTAGTTGAACTTCTTGAATAGATACTGCATCTAAACCAGCACCTTGCTGTTTTAATAATTTTAAAATATTGATGTTATTGAGCGCTTTTAACGCATAGTGTAGATGAACATTTACACCAGGGAAAGCGCTTTTCAATCGCTGATATTGATTCACAATTTTTTCACCGTGATATACGTACACGGGAGTGCCAAACTCGTCGGCAATTTCTAATAATTTACTGTTACTAATGTCTTTCATTTTATTCAAAAAAAAAAGCGGGGCATATAACCCCGCTTTCGTATTTAATGCGAAGTTCTAATTATTTTTTTTGTTTTTTCTTAGATGTGATATCTACCACAATCGGTGTAGCAATACACAATGAAGAATAGGTACCAATTACAACACCAATTAACATTGCAAAAGAGAAGTTTTTCAAAGCATCACCGCCGAACAAGAACAAAATGATACACACTACAAATACTGTAGATGAAGTGATGATGGTTCTGCTCAATGTGTCGTTTAATGCCATGTTAATCATGGTAGTATCGTCTTTATCGGAACGCTTAGACGTTAAGAATTCACGAATACGGTCAAACACAATTACTGTATCGTTGATTGAGTAACCCAACAAGGTTAACAAAGCCGCAATCAAATGCTGGTCGAACTCAGTAGGGAAAGGAACAACACCATCTACAATTGCATAAACCGATAATACCAAAGCCAAGTCATGCACCAAAGAGATGGCTGCACCCACCCCATAAGCCAAGCTACGGAATCGGAATACCAAGAATAAGAAAATACCTACAACTGTTAACATTACCAAGAAACCAGATTTATTTCTAATTTCAGTAGCAATGGTTGGAGTTACGTTTGATACTTGCAATACTGGTCCTTCACCTTTTTTGTTTTTTACCAAATCAAACTCAGAAAGTGATTTCAACAAGTCGGTTTCAACTTTCGCTTTGCTTTCTTTGCTTGGTTCATTTAATAAATAGGTTGTTAAAATTTTGTATTGACCTTCAGAACCAAAAGTTTTAACCTCGTTGCTAGAATTTGGCAATCCTTTGTCTAAAGCTTCCTTGATTTGATCTGTGTTATATTTTTTGTCAGGATTAAATTGAATTGTGAAAGAATTACCTCCTTTAAAATCAATACCAGTTGTGATACCACCTTTGGTAATGAATGCTACGATACCCGCTACAATTACAAGAGATGAGAACAAATAGTATTTCTTTCTATTTTTAACCCAATCAATATTTTTACCTTTAAGGAAATTATTATTCCATTCGAAACCAAACTTTGTGTCTTGTCCTTTGTCTGCTCTTCTGTCTAACAACAATCTTGTGATAAACAAAGCAGTGAACAATGAGCTGAAGATACCGATAACCAAAATGATTGCGAATCCATAAACTGGTCCAGCACCTGTGAATGTAAGGATAAATCCAGCCAACAAATGCGTTACATTTGAGTCGATGATAGCACTCATGGCATGTTTGAATCCTTCATTGATTGCAGACTTCATTGCTTTACCTTGAGCCAGTTCATCTTTGATACGCTCATAAATCAACACGTTCGCGTCAACCGCCATACCAATTGTTAAAATGATACCCGCCATACCTGGCAATGTTAAGGCTGCACCCAAGCTCGAGAGCACACCCATGATCAAGAATACGTTACCCAATACGGCAACGATTGAAATCCATCCAGCTCTGTTGTAATAAACAACCATGAAAACAACAACTGACAAGAAGCCTAAAATCAACGCCATGAAACCTTGTGCAATCGAAGCATCTCCCAAAGAAGGACCTACTACTTCACTTGCAACGATTCTTGCAGGAGCAGGTAATTTACCCGCTTTTAATACGTTTGCTAAGTCTTGTGCTTCGCGGATGTCAAAATTACCGGTGATTTGGCTATTTCCACCGCTGATTTTCTGATTTACACTTGGAGCCGTATACACCCTGTCGTCAAGAGCAATTGCAATATATTTTCCAATGTTGGCACCTGTAACTTGAGCCCAACGAGAAGCAGCCGATGGTGTCATTTCCATAGAAACTTCTAACTGACCAGTTTGATTTGTATTTTCACGAGCATCTGTGATGATATTCTCTTCCTCTGAAGAAAGTGCCGCATTTCCATCTCTATCGCGCTTCAAGAAATAAACGAAGTATTCGTCAGAGTTGGTGAGTGGCTTCCCATTCATATCATAATCCATTGGCTTAGCACTGAAAGCAATTTTCACTGATGGCTCAAGAATCGCTTGATATTTCGCGTCAGACAATATTTTTAATAACTTTTCACGGTTAATTCCTTTGATGGTGCAAATGGATGACCCTTCACCTTTACCAAAAGGTTTTAACAATGATGCTAAAACACTCTTTTCATTTGATTTTGTGGCAGGAGCTTTAGCTGTTACTGAATCGGCAATTTTGTTTGAATCAGCAACAGTTGTGTCAACTACAGCTGAAGACGCAAGCGTAGAAGCTTTGATCAAACTATTTAGGATTTTCACACCCTCTAAACCACTATGAACCTCAAAAAACTCCAATTTAGCACTTTTTTCAACCAATTCCTCCATTCTACGAGGATTGTCAACACCTGGCAATTCAACACTAATTCTACCACCTTCAACAATTTGAACCACTGGTTGTGTTACATTGGCTTGGTTGATACGTTTTTCAACTACCGACTTAACGTTTGCAACTGCTGTATTAATTGAAGAACGCAAATAGTTTACAACTTCTGTTTGGTTGCTATTTTGCTGAATCACAGAATTATTTCCTTTAACAAACAATGTAGCCATGTTTCTGCTAGGAGCAATCTCTTTAAAAGCTGTAACGAAAGCATCTACATAATCTGTTCCTTTTTTGATCACTGCATCATCGGCAATTTTACATGCTTTGTTCAAATCCGCATCTTTTGGATCGTTAGCCAATACTTTTACAATAGCGTCTTTTTCAACTTCTAGAGTTACGTTCATACCTCCACGTAAATCAAGACCTAAGTTGATTTCTTTTTGCTTGCATTCAAAGTATGTGTAGCCAACAATTCCCAAGAAATTGTAGTATTCTTTGTTTCCTAAGCTATCGATATATCTACGATATGCATCTTTTTCATTTTCACCTGCTTTTGCCTTTTTTGCAGCAAATGCATGAGCCTCAGTTTCAAAGCTTTTTGCCTTGAAAGTGAACGACAATTGGTACAAACATGCCAATGCCAATACCACTGAAAAAATTACGACTGTTTTATTACTTTTCATTGTGAATTATTCTCTTAATAACAATATTCGGGTCGCGAAAATAAGGAAAAAAATGTATGTTTTTCGCTCTTTTTGAAGTGATTACAAATATTTTTCAATGAATTTGCTCACCTCATTCATTTTTTGACCTTGCATACATCGAAAATCCCCCTTCGGACAATTGGCATGACCCAATTTTGAACATGGCCAACATTTCAAATCTTCTACTTCAAAATGTTTGATTTCCGCACCTTTCTTCATCACAGGAAACATACCATATCCACTTCCTGTGTTGCCCCAGATTAAGCCAATGGGCTTCCCCAAAGCGGCCGCAATATGTGCCATTCCTGTGTCTCCCGAAATCACAACTTTCGATCTTCTCATGAATTCCGCAGACTCATCGATGCTCAGTTTACCACACATCGAAAATACCCTACCTTGGAATTTTTGCGCCAACCTCTCGCCTACCTCCCGCTCTTCTGTCCCCCCAATTAATACAACTTTATTTTTTTGCAAATCTGCAAATAATTCTTCCAATTTATTTTCAGGAATTCTTTTAGTCGCATATGTTCCACCTAAAACCACTACAGCAAAATCATCTAAATGTTTTATCTCGGGCGCAGCTATTTGAATCGTTGATGGAACACCGTAATCCAATCCCATTCCATCATCATCAATTCCAAAAGGCTTCAAAATAGCAATCGATCGTTTCACCACCGAATCGACCTTGAAAATATTCCATTTGGTCATGGAATACATGAATTTACTTAAATTTTTCTTGCTCAAACTCACGCTAGGCACTTGCCAAAAACGGAGTTTCACTATCGAACTTCTCAAATTAGAATGTAAATCAACAATTGCATCAAATTCTAAATTGGTTAAATCCTTCCTCTGAATTTCATCGTCCCAACACAATATCCTATCAATATTCTCATTTTCCTTCAATAATTGAGCAAACTTCAATTTTGTAACAAAAGTGATTTTCGACCCTGGAAATTGTTTTTTCAAAAGCCTAAAAACCGGCGTACACAAAACGATATCGCCAATTGAACTGAAGCGAACAACCATGATTTCATTCATTACAATTGCTTTATTTTACGTCGGTTCAATAAATAATTTTCAAAGTCCACTAGCGTATAGGCATTCAGCGTGTTTTTTGTGAGTAGCCCACCCTTCCTTGCCGCAATTGTGCCAAAATACATGTCGTGGTACCCCATTTTTTCATGAGCATCCGGATTAATACTTATTAAAACTCCCTTATTTTGAGCGTATTGAATCCACGTCCAATCCATATCCAATCTGTATGGATGCGCGTTCAATTCAATGCAAACATGATTGGCCGCACATGCATCAATGATATATTCATGATTCACCGGGTAACCGCTTCTCATCAATAACAACCGGCCCGTTAAATGTCCCAATATAGTGGTATATGGATTCTCAATTGCTTTAATCAATCGTTCATGAGCTTTTTCTTCCGACATGTTAAGGTTTGAATGGATTGAGGCGACCACAATGTCGAATTTCGATAAAAACGAATCATCGTAATCCAAGCTACCATCTGAAAGTATGTCGCTTTCAATGCCTTTGAAAATTTTGAATGGGGCCATTTTCGAGTTGAGATCGTCAATTTCCCTCATTTGTTGCAATACTCGGTCTTCATCGAGGCCTCTTGCATAACCTGCCGATTTCGAATGATCGCAAATTCCCAAATACTGAAAGTGTTGTGATTTGGCATAGTCCGCCATTTCCTTAAGCGTGTTCAACCCGTCGCTGTAATTGGTGTGATTGTGAAGCACTCCTTTCAATTGTCCATATTCTACAAAATGCTGACTATCAATATTGTATACCAATTCATCTCTACCCTCCCTTTGCTCAGGGATAATATAAGGAATATTTTTAGACTCATAATATGCCTCTTCGCTACCTGCAATATCAAATTCATTTGGTTGGTAATCAATCTTTTTTAAATGTTCCTCAGAACCTGTGGTTTCAAATAAAACCTTTTCAAAACTCATAGAATCGGTGCATAAAAAAACAAATGGAACCTGTTCTTCAAACAAAAAAGATATTTCATCATCATTTACAGAACATTCAATTGATTCGCCTTCTAAATATTCGTAAAGTTCCATCAAATCGATGGTTGTTACGCACAACAAACGGTTGATTATAGGCAAGCAACGTCGAAATTCACCAGAATACTCAACCATAAAACCCGGAAATATAGATTTTAATTCTGACTTGAAATTGTTGCATTTATCCATCAAGCGGGCATAATGCCATTTCCCTTGAGAAGTAAGCGAAAATTCAATAGCCTTAATAATATCCGCTTGGGTTTTGATTCCAAATCCCTTTGTTTCTACCAAGCGATTTTGCCTGCATGCATCCAACAGATCACTCACCGAATTAATCTGCATTTCCTCCCAAATGACTTTTACCTTTTTTGGTCCCAACCCCTTAATGTTGAGCATTTCTACAATTCCTCGCGGAGTTTTTTCTAAACAGGCCTCCAACGCAGGAAAAGTACCAGTTTGAATGATGAGTTCAATGGCATTTAAAGCCGACTTCCCTACTCCTTGTATGTTCAACAAATCCTGAAGATCCATTTCCGCAAATGGCTCTTTGATTTTTTTCAAATTAAATGCAGCAGTGGAAAACGATTTATATTTAAACGGATTTTCATCGTGCAGTTCACTTAATTTGGCATAAAGATTCAATTGGCTTAAAATGCTCGAATTGTCGATCATGACTTTTTCTTTTTAGAGGGAATAAATGAAATTTCACGGGTTTCTACCGCTCTATCGAAATCAACCCAAATCACTGAGTTCTCTACATCTCCATGCAAATACATGATATTCATATCCTTGCCTGTGTTTTTATTTTTTAAAATTTCAACACCCAATATCACAAATTTACGACCAGCATAAAGTGAAGGCAACTCGGCAGCATCATAATCGCCTTTAAAAAATGATTGATAAAATCCATTTCCGGTTGCTGTATCGTATCCGGGAGCGTCTGGATCCCATCTGGTTCGTCTGTAAATGTCCAAATGCACAAATTCTGCTAAAGCTGTTTTACCAATCACGGCAGTGTCGCCACGTCCAATTTCAACTTCAATTTCTTCTTCAGGAACAACAATAGTTTTCTTCTTTTTTTTCTTGAGGGACTTCGACTTTTTTGCCGTTGAAGATACTTTAGGATTGGAAGCTTTGGTTTGGGCACAGGCAACTGTCCCCCAAAAAACAAATACAGCAAACCATATGCATTTTAAATAATTTTTAGCCATCGGTACAAATTAACGAAGGTAAAAATACGCTTAATCTATTAAAATTGCCAATTTTTCAGCTGCAATTGCCGAAAGAGCAACCCCCATTCCACCCATTCTTACACAACAATGAAGATGTGGTTGCAGGGTTTCAATGATTGGGGTACGATTTGCAGACATTCCCATAGTGCCTGCCCACTGGTATTCTATCTCCGGTTTTATACCTGGAACTACAATATTTTCGAGCGTATGAAGCAAATGATCTACAATGAACGGAGTATTAGATTGATCCATAGTATTTTCACCATCAAAATCTAAATTTCGAGCGCCCCCTATCAAAATTCGGGTTCCTAAACTTCTAAAATAAATGTATCCTTTATCGTAATGAAATATACCCCTAAACGGTAAACTTGGAATTGATTTTGTAACGATGACTTGTCCACGTGCCGGTTGAACATCTAGCATTGGAAGTAATTTCTGAGTGAATCCATTGGTACAGATTACCAATTCATTGGCTGTAAAAGTAACCTCTGAATTTGCAAAGCTTAATTTCCATTTTTCAGAGTTTAATTGCTCAAAATTTGTAAGTTGAAAACCAGAAAAAATTTCAATATTCAAAGAAAGTGCATGTTTCCGCACAGTTTCATATAACAGATGAGTTTGAATGGCTCCTTCCGGCGGTGAAAAAATGGTTTTTTCGAGAACATTCATTCCTAATGAGACAGAATTTTTAAGTTGAAAAGCAATTTGATGGTGAACCGAATGAAGTTGTTGGTTAATTTCATCTATATGCTCCGAAATATTGTCAAAAACTGATTGTTCATGTTTTTGAAAAATTTCATATCCGCCTGAATTTTCATATCCAATTTGGACTTCGCCGTAATTTTCTTTGAGTTTCAGAAATCCTTTATAACGATTTTCATAAAGTGATAAAGCCGCATCAATTCCAATGTTTTGGGCATCATCAAGAATTTCTCCCATGCTGCCAAAACATGCAAAACCTGCGTTGCGCAAGCTGGCTGGACTGCCCATTGTGGCGGCCTCTACGATCCAAACTTTGCGGTGTGAAAACTTCTTTTTCAACTGGATGGCAGATTGCAATCCAACCAATCCGGCTCCAACAACTACGATATCGGCTTTATCCGCCCATTTTTGTTCCCAAAAACTGACAGGTACGCCCATTAAGCATTCATTTTATTGCCAATGGCATTATCGTAAATATAAGCAATTTCAGCAACATTTGCAAATACTTCTCCATTGATGCCAATTTCACCGTTAGTTACTGTTCCTATGTGCGTTGAAGAAATACCAAATTTTGAAGCAAGGCTTTTCAATTCTTCGAGTTTATTTTGAGGGACAGAAACCACTACACGAGATTGAGACTCTCCAAATAACCAGGCATCGTTTCTAAATCTTTGATCGGTGCAAATATCGAATCCCAATTGACCACTCATTGCACTTTCTAAACATGTAATGAATAATCCTCCTTCACTTACATCATGAACACTTGCTGCCAATTGATTGTGCGACAGTTGCTCTAAAAACTGATGTAAGTTAAATTCTTCATTTAAGTTGAAAGTAGGGCAGTTCGACAATGCCACACCTTTAATTTTAGCAAGATATTGAGATGAACCGAGATCGTTGTGAGCCTCACCAATCAAAACAATTGCATCACCTTCATTTTTAAAATTAAGGCTCATGCGATGTTCTGGTTTTTCTATGATTCCCACCATACCAATAGTTGGAGTTGGATAAACGGCTTGACCTGAAGTACTTTGATTATAAAAACTCACGTTTCCACCGGTAACCGGAGTATCGAATTTACGACAAGCTTCGCCCATACCTTCAATTGCGGATTTAAATTGGAAATAAACCTCCTCATTGTATGGATTTCCAAAGTTCAAGCAATTTGTAATTGCTGTAGGAACACCACCTGTACAACGGATATTACGGGCAGCTTCAGCAACAGCAATTTGAGTTCCAATATTTGGATTTGCGTGAACAAAACGGCTGTTACAATCAACGGTCAATGCCAAACTTTTGTTTGTGCCTTTCACTTTTACAACAGATGCATCTGATGGCAAGTTGGTAGACTGATTTACGGTACCAACCATACTATCATACTGTTCATATATCCATTTTTTACTGGCAATATTAGGCTCTGCAGCCAGTTTAAGGGCCATTGATTTAGCCTCATCAATTGTTAAATCCTGAATTTGATTGATGTCAAATTTTTCAATTTCTTCAAAATACGATGGGGTTTTCCAAGTACGTTTATATACTGGCGCTCCTCCACCTAAAACTAAAGATTCTGCTGGGATATCTGCTTCCAATTCACCATTCATGAAATAGCGAACGTGTTTGGTATCTGTTACCATCCCAATTTGAGCGAATGTTAAATCCCATTTTTCAAAAATAGCTTCAATTTCTTTTTCTCTTCCCTTCTCTACAATCACCAACATTCTTTCTTGGCTTTCAGAGAGAAGCAATTCCCAACCTTTCATTCCTGCTTGACGCATCGGAACTTTGTCTAAATGAATGTCCATACCCACATCGGTTTTGGCACTCATTTCACTGGTACTGCAAGTAATACCCGCAGCTCCCATGTCTTGCATTCCAACAACGGCATTGGTTTGGATAATTTCCATTGAAGCTTCAAGAATCAATTTTTCCCAGAATGGATCACCAACTTGAACTGATGGCAAATCATTGATGCTATCGTCGCTCATGTCCTTAGATGCAAAAGCAGCACCGTGGATACCGTCTTTACCGGTAGCTGATCCGAAAATATAGACAGGATTTCCGGCAGGGCCTGCTCCGGCTGAGATGCTTTTACCGACTTCAACAATACCAACAC
>CAZYBT010000011.1:0-18167 GCA_964645755.1 uncultured Rhizobium sp. | reverse complement strand
TGTTCGTAGCAATCGTCGAAATAAACTTCACCACCAACTGTTGGAATACCAAATGCATTCCCATAGTCGCCAATTCCTTTCACAACACCTCTCACCAACCATTTTGTTCGGTCGGTATCGATGTTTCCAAATCTCAAGGAATTGAGTTGTGCAATTGGGCGTGCACCCATTGAAAAAATATCTCTGTTAATACCCCCAACGCCAGTAGCTGCACCTTGATAAGGTTCTATTGCTGAGGGATGATTGTGACTTTCAATTTTAAAACAACAAGCCAAACCATCGCCAATATCAACCAAACCCGCGTTTTCTTCGCCAGCTTCAGCCAACATTTTAGTACCACTCTTTGGTAAAGTTTTCAACCAAACAATGGAGTTTTTGTAACTACAATGTTCACTCCACATCACCGAATAAATCGACAACTCTGTGAAGTTTGGTTCACGGCCAAGAATTTCGCAAATTTTGTGAAACTCTTCTTCCAACAAGCCTAATTGTTTTGCTTGATCTATTAGCGATACACTGTTCTGTTGCATTGCTGCAAAAGTAGTGATGAAAAAGAGTTATTTTAAAAAAATTATGGACAGGTTTTACCCAATTTATCTCATCAGATAAATATTGCCATTGATGGTATTTCTTCTTACCCTATCTCCAACTTTTTGTTCGTATCGGTAAATGAATGTATAGAATCCTTCAGGACAAAGATCACCTTTGTAGAATCCAGGCCATTTGAATGACTGTGCATCTGCATTATCGAATATTTTCTCTCCCCAACGGTTATATATATGAAACAATGTTGGTGTGATTCCACGTCCAATGATTTCAAAGGTATCGTTTCTACCGTCGAAGTTTGGAGTAAATGCATCTGGAATAAATACATCGCAAAATCCATCAGCCAAAGTTACAACTACTTGGTCGGTAGCAGTTCCACAAGCATTGGTAACATTCACTGTATAAGTGCCTGAACTCGCCACATAAATTGTATTACCCACAGTGCCATTGCTCCAGGTAGTTGTTGCACCCGGCCACGACGCAGTTAATTGTAACAAAGAACCCTTACAAATTAATGTGTCATTGGGTAATGTCACTTGTGGGGTAAGTCCTTCTTTGATAAAGATTGTGTCTCTCCATTTACACCCGTTGTTGTTCACTTCAGCCCAATATGTACCGGCAACTGCAATGGTCCTAGGGTTGGCAGAGGATCCATCTTCCCAAACCATCGTACCTGGCGCAACAACAATCAAATCGGCTGTTGAACCATCGCAGACTACAGTATCTTTGCCCAAGCTAAACTTAGGCAATGCGCTGATTTTAATTGGTGTGATTAAGGAGTCAGGACAGAAACTGTCTTTGATGAGATATTTTATAAAATGATTTCCTGCTTTTCCTGGTGAATAGGTGGTTCCATTGAAACTTCCACTTGAGGCAGAAAAAACACCTCCCGACAATGTAGGATTCAATAAAATTGGAGGCCCGTTTTCGCAAACCACTGCGGGTACACCAGTGAATGTGGCGTTATTATTTCCTTTCACATATACCATAATGGTATCTCGGCTTTTACATCCTTCAGGACTCTGGGCTTCATGAATGATTGGATAATTCCCAGCTGCTGTATATTTATGCGAAATAGATTTATTCGCAGAAGTTGTTCCATCACCTAGATCCCAAAAAAAGCTCGATAAACCGGGATATTTATTATCAAAAACGAATGAATTTGTAGCAAAGCATTGAATTGAATCGTTTATGTAAATTCCACTTGAAGGATCTGGAATCACTCTCACCCAAAGAGAAGCCGTATCGGTACAACCAGTTCTTACATTGTCGTAATACGTTTCAGCTTTATACTGAATTTGGTAAACTCCTGCATTGTCAAAGGTTTTTGTAGGAGAAGGTATGGTTGCAGAATCAGAAGGCGTGAAATACCACGTTCTTGTGTAAGCACAACGTGGAATGTTCGCCAATGTGGTATTATCAGCAAATTTAAACTGATTTCCAATCAAACATTGACTAAGCTTATTGTTTTTTTCAATTGGTTTACTCACTGGCCTAGGAATGATAAAAACAGCTTTGGTTGTTGTGTAGTTATCTGTACATCCTAAAGCAGGAGAGGCAATAATGGTTACCAAGAAGTTCCCCCCTTTGTTGTAAGTATGGGTCACATTGGTTCCGGTGCCAGAAGTTGCATCTTGGAAAAGCCAAGTGTAGGAAATACCTGAAAAAGTAGCACTTGATTTATTTGTAAACGTAACCAAATTTGTTTTATCGCAACTATCGGTGTAATTAAAATCAAAATCGAGGATAAGATTTTGGGTTTTGAATGATGTTGTTGCATATGAAGAAGTGAGATAGTTAGGAATTGCTGCCCCGTCATGTTCGAAAACAGCCACATAATATGTGGTATTGGGCTTTAGCCCTGTTAACGTAAAGTTATTGTTGATGTTGTTCCAACAAGCAAAGTTTCCAGAACCAATGTCGTCACCAGCCATAAAATTAGCAAATGCGGTGTAAGATGTTCCATCGGTGGGCGTCGCAGAAACCGCTGCGGCCTCTTTTACAACAACCAATCTCCAACCACCATTTCCACTGGTCCAGCTAATTACTGCTTTATTACATTGAATGGTCCCTACAGCCAAATTACTCGGTGCGATTGTTGGTTCAGCTCCAAACAACACATTCAAACCAATCAAATTCAAAACAACAAATAGTAATTTTCTCATCATTCTAACACAAAGATAACAATTAATAGACAAAATTGTTGACTAATTCGAAGCCTACAATTCCGGTAATTGAATATCTTCTGGCGGAATCACCACTTTATTCATCAATTTTAAAAGCACCTGCACCAAAGTAATCACGTCTTTGTTGCAATATACTGCAATTCGCTCAATGTCTTTATCCCGGTAATATACATCAGCTACCATACTGCCGTCGATATCATCTTTGGGCGTTGGTATATCAAACAAATGTGCTAATAAATTGAGGGACACAAAACTCTTAAAATCCCCAAATTTCCATAGTTCCATGGTATCAAGGTTGTTAATTTCCCATGGTTTCTTGCCGGCATTATCGAGTAGAAAAGGAATTTTAATGCCATGAACGAGCATCCGTCTTGCAATGTATGGAAAATCAAATTCTTTTCCATTGTGAGCGCAAAGTCGATGACGATCGGTTCCAAAATGAGCATTTAAAAGATGGGCAAAATCTTCAAGAATTTTCTTCTCATCATCCCCAAAAAATGACTTTAATCTGAGTTTTGGCTGCGACGGATGTCCAGTGATGATACCAACACCGATGCAAACAATTTTACCAAACTCGGCATAAATGGCTGCTCTGTCGTACAAATCAGAGGGAGTTATATCATCTTTGGTCAAAGATTTAGATTTCTTTTCCCATAATTTCTGCCATGAAACATCCATGTTTGCATAACTTGAATGCATCGGAACTGTTTCAATGTCCAAAAATAAAATTTTACTTAAATCGAGTTGCGACAAATACTGCATAAATACTTTGTGTACAATATTTTTCAAATCTACAGAATGAGGATAACTTTCTTTTTCTTTTCTTCACATTTTTGTGAATTTCGCAAATATTTTATGGTAGAAAAATCAACCAAAAGAAAGAAGCCGAGCGCATTACCGAGCATATTAAGTTTGGCAGCAGTGATGTTTATTCTTGGTCTGCTGGGAATAACCGTGATGGGCTTCAAAGGATTAGGCGATTTTGTAATTGAAAACACGAGCATCGATGTGTATTTCAATGATTCACTAAGTGAGGCACAAGTTGCTGATTATCAAAATAAAATAAACTCAAAATCATGGGTCAAGAAAACCAGATTCGTATCCAAAGAACAAGGGATGAAAGAAATGGGCGACAGATACGATCCAGATTTTATGAATTACGTAGAGACTGTAACTTTACCTCTCAGCATCGAGATTTACCCCAAAGCCGAATTTGCGAATCCAAAGTTTCAGGATCAAGTGGTTCGGGAGTTAAAAAAAGATAAAAATGTGGATGATGTAGTATTCCAAAGAAATTGGATTGAAACAATTTCTCAAAACATTCACAAAACAGAAATTGTTTTTGTGATTCTTGCGGCACTATTTACCGTGATATCAATCATCTTGATTCAAAGTGCTGTGAGGCTGGGGATTTTTGCCAACAGGCATACCATCAAAAGTATGCAGTTTGTTGGTGCTACAAATGCATTCATCATTAAACCCATTGTATTTACTTTCATCAAATACGCCTTGATCGCGATTCCCATATCCTTCTCATTATTATACGTCATTGTTTGGCAAGTTCCATCATTGGCAGGAAATTCTGAATTTTCAACCATGATGTTAGAGTTTACGAATCACATTAATTTGCAAAATTTATATATAATTTCGGTTTCTATTGCTATATTTGGAGTGCTACTTGCTGCTTCATGTAGTTGGTTTAGCACAAGAAAATTTCTAAGAACAAAAATTGAAAATCTATACTAATGAGCACACAAAAAAATAAAACAAACCAACCTTCATCTGAAAATCATGAAGGCATGATTTTTACAAAGCAAAATTACGTATTAACAGCTGCTGCTGTGTTGGTGATTGTCATTGGTTTCTTCATGATGGCAGGTAAAGATGGAAATATTTACGATTTTAGAAGAACAACCCTCGCTCCAATTGTGGTAATTGCTGGATTTATTCTCGGAATTTTTGCCATTTTCTACAAGAAAAAATAAATGACTTGGCTTGAAAATGCCATTCTCGCCGTTGTTGAAGGAATTACTGAATATTTACCGGTAAGCTCAACCGGACATCTGATGATGTTCAAAGAATGGCTTAAACTTTCGGGTGATCAGCTCGACACCTACATGATTTCTATACAATTTGGGGCAATTTTTTCTGTTGTTGTTCTCTATTGGAATCGTTTTTTTACCAAAAATTGGTTTTCTTTTTATTCCAAATTACTGGTTGGATTTATTCCCGCAGCCATTTTGGGATATTTATTCGATGACCTTCTCGAATCTCTGTTACAAACGCCCGTAATTGTCGGAATTATGCTCATTGGGGTGGGAATATTTCTCGTTTTCATGGATCGAATCCTAACCCCTGGAAACAAAGAAGTTGACGATGTTACATACAAAGATGCTGCCATTATTGGACTTATTCAAACCATTGCCATGATACCAGGGACGAGCAGAAGTGCCGCTACCATTGCTGGCGGTCTTGGGTGTAAATTGTCAAAAAGCGCTGCAACTGAATTTTCATTCTTCCTCGCTATCCCAACCTTGTCTGCTGCTGCTGCCTACAAAGTACTCAAAAACTGGGATCAACTCAGCGCTTCAAATATCTCAGACATTGCCATTGGCAATGTCATCAGTTTTGTTACTGCTGCAATCGCTGTCAAATTCTTTATCGGAATTGTAAAATCCAAAGGTTTCGCCTTTTTCGGTTACTACAGAATTTTAATCGGCACAATTTTCCTCCTCAGCTTATATTTGTAAAGATGAATGGTTGGAAATCCATTTTTATAGGTTTCTTATTGGTAACTACTGGTCTAAGTTATGCTCAAACACCGTCCAAAGTTTCAATAGCTCGTTTAAAATACAATGGCGGTGGTGATTGGTATAGCAGCAAAACTGCGTTAAAAAATCTGATTAAGTTTTGCAATTTTCGCATCAAAACCAATATTAAAGAAGATGAATCTATCGTTGAAATTGGCTCTGAGCAAATTTTCAATTATCCTTTTTTGTTTTTGACGGGACATGGAAACGTTATTTTTAATGAATCCGAAGCCAAAAATTTACGGAGTTATCTTATTTCAGGTGGTTTTTTACACATCTGCGATAACTATGGGATGGATCTTTATATCCGTCGTGAAATGAAAAAAGTCTTTCCTGAACTTGAATTTAAACCCGTGCCATTCAATCACCCTGTTTATCATCAACAATTTCAATTTAACAATGGTTTGCCTAAAGTACACGAACACGATGGTAAAGCTCCAATTGGCTACGGATTGTTTTATGACGGTAAATTAATTTGCTTCTATGATTATGAATGTGATTTAGGCAATGGATGGGAAGATCCCGAACTGTATAATGATCCTCCTGAAATAAGAGAAAAGGCACTGCAAATGGGTGCCAACTTAATTCAATTTGCATTTACTTTTCAAGAATAATGAAACCTGTAGGATTTCCAATTTTTAGTTCAGAAAATAAAAAACTCACAGATAAGCAAACCATATTATCGGAACCAATACCGTCTATCGATTTGTTAGAAAGGGCTTGCTATCAACTGGCAAAGAAGATAGTTTCACTTGTTTCCAAAAATTCAACAATTCACTTTGTTTGCGGACAAGGAAACAATGGAGCCGATGGTTTGTGCTTGGCTCGCATCCTGTCGTTTATCGGTTTTCAAACAAAAGTAACCATTATCGGCACTTTTAAGAAACCATCAGTTGAATATCTATTACAACTTCAATTGCTCAATTCTTCTCTAGTTTCAATTCTATTTTTAAATACAAACGAAAATCCTCATTTTGAAGCTCATGAAGTGATTATAGACGCTATTCTTGGCTCAGGATTGAATCAGAAAGTTTCAGATGAAATGAATTCCATCGTGCAATCAATCAATGAGTCAGGAAACACGATTATCAGCATCGATAACCCAACGGGCTTAGGTACTTGGGATCATTATGAGGGAAGTTATGTTCAAGCAAATTATACATTATGTGTTGGAGCCATTTCACCTTCGCTTATGAATCGGCAGTACAAACAAATAATCATTCCAACTGACATTGGATTGGACTTATCAACTGCACACCCATTGGCGTGGTTCCTTACAAAAGAAATGAGCCAACATTTTATCGAAACCATTGTCCCTCAAAAAGATAAACATCACCATAAGGGCAGTAAAGGACATACATTGCTCATTGGGGGGAATAAAAACATGCATGGAGCAATTGCTTTGACTGCGCAAATGGCGAGCAAAATAGGCACTGGAAACGTCACCGTTTTTAGCCATCCCGATACGTTACATTATCTGTCGCATTACCCTGAAATTCAATTCTATGGTATTGAAATAAACGGAAAAGCGACTGATCATTTTGATTTTGAGGGATATCGTTCGATTGGCATTGGTCCAGGCTTAGCGAACAATGCAGCCACAACGGCTTTTTTAAGTTTTTTATTAGGCAAAAGAAACTTGCCACCAATGGTCATTGATGCCGATGCCTTAAATATCATCTCTAAAAACCGCAATTTATTGGCTAAAATACCGTTGAATAGTGTTTTCACACCCCACCCAAAAGAGCTCGAGCGAATGTTTGGAAAATTCGAAACTGAAAATGAAAAATGGAAAATCCTGTCTGAATTTGCCCGAAAAAGTGGCATTCATGTTTTGGCCAAAGATACTTACTCCATTTTATTTTGTAATGATGGGGATATTTTCGTTTCAGGAACAGGGACTGAAAAACTTGCAAAAGGTGGCAGTGGCGATAAATTAACAGGTATTATAGCTGGATATATGGCACAAGGCATTAAAACAAAACATGCCGCAATTTGCGGCATGTTTTTATTGAATGAGTTAGCTTAAAATTCTTTATTTTAATTCTTTCACCCACATATTAGGAACGGTAGATTCGTAATAAAACAATCCTTTGTTCGCATCTTTTTCAGTGAAATAATATTTCATGTAAACGTAATAACTCTTTGATTTAGGATCAAAGAATTTATACGCAATTACATCTTTCATATAAAGTTCTTTAATTTGACGATTGGCTTTGTCTTCGTTGCTGTGTAAACCAGCAACCAAATAGAAACCAAGTGCAGGTTTAACTTTTTCAATTGCGGGTAATTTTATTCCTGTTGTATCGTTACCAAGTCCGAAATCTTCCATGTCTTTCAAAGATGTTGCTGTCACCTCTTTTTTCTTACGAGAAGCATTTTCATCTTTAATTTCAGTTTCATCTTCGTCGGAAGATTTTTTACGCGAATTTCCATCATCATCGCCAGAAACTGCGCCACCACCAAGAGCACCAAAACCAATGGTTGCTCTGAATTCGTGAATTGGTCCCAATAATCCTCTTTGTTCACCATCTGGAACCGTATAAGAATAGGAAACAGAAATCTCATCTTGAGGCTTAAATCCAATATTTCCACCGAATTGCCATAAGTTATTTTCGCCTATTCCAACCCAAACTTTATCTTGATACCAAAAACTCAAATTAGCTTGAAAATAGGTGTAATCCCAATTGTACATGGTTAAGTTAATAGAGGGTCTCAAAGTTATATCGTTTCCTAGATCCCCAATGTAACCAGCCAATAAACTGGCTTGTGTTTGCAAATCGTAACCCGCTTTGTAATTATAATAGGTGTAATCGAAGTGTGGCTTGGGTAAACGAGAAGCCGAGAATCCAGCAAACCAGCGTTCAGCTTTCGCAAAAATAGACGCTCTTAAATCCGCTCTAATTACGGGAGCGCTGTACATAATTGCATTGATAATCGGATCATTTTCATGAATATAAACAGCCTTTGTGGCGTCGAAATTTTGCGACAAAACTCCTCCGCTTACACCTAAACTTAGAGTGGTATTCCCCAGTCCTAAAGAATAAGCATAAGTTGCATATGCGTTATGAACTTCTGAAAAGCCTATATTTTCCTTCATATACAGCAAGCCAAATGCCGTATTTTTATTTTTCACTGGCATCGAAACATTGAACAATGTATGTTGAGGCGATCCCGGTGTTTCGCTAAATATTTTATTATAATACAACGAGATACTCCCCTTCTCATCGGTTCCTATGGCCGCTGGAATGGATATAGATGGATCCATATAGAATTGTTCTATTCTAGCTCCCATCTGTGCGTTAAGCTTAAATACACTCGCAAATAAGCTGTAAATAATGATGATTTTTTTCATAAATTATCGGATAATTTGTATGTATCCTCTATACACATCTGAAGTTTGTCTATTTTTCATGTAATAAAAATATACCCCGTTAGGAAGTACTTTCCCATCTGAGTCTACCCCATTCCAATCATTCATATAATTGGTAGATTCATAAACTCTCTTTCCTTGACGATCACTGATTATAATGTCGAATAAGAAAATATCTGGAATCTCAATTAAATCCCAATACTCGTTGAATTTATCTCCATTTGGAGTAATTAAATTAGGAATTTTAACCAATGGAGGATCAATCACGTTTATGTGAATTGAATCCAAATCTTTACACCCATTTGAATCTGTTGCTTCAACAAATAAGGTAATTGAATCCGTTAACTGAATCGTTTTTGTTCCAACTGCCGTTGAGTCTAAAACAAATTTACTTGGATACCAACGGAAATCTTTTAACGCATTTGAAACGTAAATTTCAGCTCGTCTTCCTCTGAAAATTGCTGTGTCATTGTGCGCTTTGATCATTGCTGGTGGATATGCATATACTTGAACGCTATCCATTACAGGACAATTTCCTTTATTGTAGACAACAAATTTATAGTTTCCAGTTTTGCTGAACGGTTTTGCCCATATGCTGTCATTATCTGCAAGCCAGACAATAGAATCTCCTCCAGATACTGTAAACGTTGCAGAATCTCCTTTACATAACGGCATACTGCCTGATAATATCCAATTTACAACAGGCTTATCGATCAATGTATTCACCGTTTTGAACATGGTATCGGAACAACCATTGTTGGTTTCAACAATCAGTGAAGCATTGAATGGACCTGAATTGGTATAATAAGTTTTCTTCGCAATTGATCCAGTATCAAAAGTTCCATTACCAAAATCCCAATAGCGATTTGTAATGGTTGTTAAAGATTTTGAGAAAGTATCTGTGAATTGAACTGAGTCGGGCACACACAAACCATCAAAACCAAATCCAGCTCTAGGAGAGGCTACAACCACATATTGATGGGTAAGACTATCCGCACAACCATGTATGTTGGAAACATATAATTTTTGAGTGTATATTCCCGTTGTATCGTAAGAATGATAATTATCAACTATTGGTGATTGAACAAGGGTGTCTCCCCAATGAAAACGAGTATCTTGAACGGTATCATTAGGATCAATTCCATAATTCATATTCATGGTGAATTTATTCCACTTCTGACATTGGATTGAGTCGTTTGGAACAGCTAAAACATCCAATCCAAAACTTGGAATTGGTTTATAGAAAACTTGGAAAACCCCAGAAGTAGAATCTTGACAACCCGCTTTTGAAGTTCCAATTAAAGTTGCTTTATGAACACCTGGCTGCGAAAACAATACGGTTTCAGCGGTGTCTGTTCTAAAAATTGAGTCATCAAATCTCCAATTCCAGAACATACTATCCTGACGTGGGTATTTATCAATGAGTCTTCTAAACTTAGTTACATCTCCAAAACAAGCTTCCTTAACAGCATATTTAGGTGTTGGTTTCGGGTGAACCCTAAACCAAACAGCTTGCGTATCAATGCACATATTCATCGACTGTACTTCCAAAATCATTTTGTACAATCCAACCTTAGCATAAGTGTGTGATGTGTTTGGAAAAGACGAATCTTGAGGAGATCCATCTCCGTATTTCCAAATGTAGAATTGAACCGCTTCAGGCGAAGCAACACTCGAATTATTCAAAGTGTTTGTAACTTCACCAATACATGTTTTTGTAACCGTAAATTGTGCATCTGGTTTTGCAAAAAGATTGACAATCTTTGTTGTAGAGTCCTTACAATCAGCATCCGATGTCACTACCAATTTTATCATCCTAGCTCCAGGAGTGGCGAACTTGTGTAATACAGTTTTGTTCAATGCCGGTGCTGCTCCATTTATTTTTGTTCCATCTCCTAAATCCCACTTCCAACTTTGCATTTTATCTGGAACAGGTTCAGCCGTTGTATTTGAAATGGCAATTGACTTATTCACATCCCAACATTGATCTATAGCATCTATCGAAACGGTAGGTTTTGCCCTCAAAATAAAGTTAAAGCTATCTTTTGCGGTGCAACCAAATGAAGTTGTTCGAGTTAAATAAATTTTGTAAGCACCAGCGGTTGGAAATTTATAATGAATTCGGATAGAATCACGATAGCCCAAATAAGGTGCACTGCCCCCCCTACTATAAGAAGGCGTAGTTGGAGTGATGGTCCAAATTTTCTTTGAAATGACCTCTCCAGTTGGTGGATTATATGTATCCGTGATTCTAGTTGTTTGCCCTTGGCAAACAAATTCTTTTGTAATCGGCAATAAATCAGCACTTTGAGTGAAAATATTCGAAGCTAATGGAACGCGCGGCGTATTTCCAATTGTTACAATGTTATATGCTTTATCGATATGGGTTGCATTTTCAGTTTGCAAGGATACAATATAGGTATAACTTGCAGGTGTTCCTGGCACAGTTCTCGCAAAAATGTGCCAAGTACTTGCACCATATTTTACAGGTGAGCCATCCCCAAAATCCCAAGTATATGTTGAAATAAGCGAGCTATTAGATCGTGAAATGCTGTAGAAGAAGACTGTATCACCTTCACAACCTCCAACCACTTTATAACCAGCAAATGATTCTGAACTCCCCAATGTATTTAGTCCACCAAAATATGCAGGCGAAGCAGAACCCAATTTGTTTCCTAAAATATAATAACCCGGTAAATTCGTCATAGAAGTCGACGAAATCGTTCCTAATCTTGCAGCGGTACCGCCACTCGTGTTGATTGTCCAAGCCGATGAACCATTTGAGGTCAAAAGTTGTAAGTTTGGCGCATCATATACATAATCATCATTGGTTACAGTATCGTAGCTAAACTTCATCACAAAATTGTTTGCAACAGAATTACTGGCTGTGGTATTTAAATAATAGTGGTGAACCGTTGAAATATTACGGGTTGTAGCAGGTAAAGAGACCGTAAATGATGGTCCCCCGGCCAAAACTTTTGCAAAATAATATTCAGGAGTAGCGCCGCTTTTAGAGAAACTTACTGCAGTAATTGGTCTGTAATCAGCACCCGAACCAACAGCCCAAGTCATGGCATTATTCGCCGTTTGCCCGATCCAAAATCCGCCGTCTACAAAACTATTTTTATTTCCGCCAACAATTTTACAGCCAGGCATCAATTTTAAATCAGCGGTGGCAGTTCCCACAATTTTTATCAACCCGGTTGATAAATCTAAAGAATCTGAAATAAACAATTCTCCGTTACTCGTAGTCGCAGAAATTGAAATATTTGCTGCTGCTGTTTTCATCCTCAGCGATTTAATAGTGACTGAAGCGCCATCTATGTCGAAAGTTACACTTTTGGATGTGGTTACCGCCAAATTATACGTACCAGATGCAATCACAATAACATCTCCAGCACTTGCCGTATTCATTGCGTATTGTATGGTTAAAAAAGGAGCTCCACTCGTGGTTCCTGCATTGGCGTTGCTACCAGATGGACTCACGTAGTAAGTGGCACCAAATAGATTTTGCCCTAAAATAAAAAAGACAAACGCGAGGAACGTATGTCTTATATTTTTTGATTTTGATTTTATTGATTCAATCATTCGTTTGGGTTTAATATTGATAGACGATTTTTGCTGACCGTCTGTATTTCAATTTGAAAAAGATGATTTTTCCGTGACAGTTTTAGAACGGCAAATCGTCGGCATCACTGCTTCCAGAAACGAATGGATCTGCTACATCACCCGATGTAAATGGATCCTGTAAAGGAGCCGATGTGTTAGACATTGGCTGCCCCATAGGAGCACCAGCACCATTAGCACCTGGTCTTTCAACCTTCCACGCACGAACATCTGTGTACCAACGGCCTTGATATTCACGACTTTCGATATCAATTCCAATATTGATGAATTCGCCTTCTTTGATATCAAATTGTGAAATTTTAGCACCCCACAAATTAAAACATACTTTCTTAGGGTAAGTTCCTTGTATTTCAATCACATAGTCTTGCTTTTCCCAAGTTCCATTTTTACCATTTCCCGTTTGTTTTGGTAAAATTTGTATCACTTTTCCAGAAATATCCATCCAACAAAGATAAGAAATCAGCATCAAATTTAAAAATTTTATTGCTGCCCACCTTGACTCTCGCCGTCCTTTAAATCGTCATTCTTCAATTTTCGTTCTACAGGCTTAATCTTTTCACTTTCAATAGATCCAAAGGAATAATCAAAATTGATCCTAAATCCCCACATGTTGGTTCTCCTAACCTCAAAAAAATTAAAATCCAAACCTTTATTCTCTGTTTTGTAATCTACCTGCCAAGCCAGCGGATTATCAATGCCCAAACCAATTCCTCCCTTGTCTTTATTGAACCTTTTTTTAATTCCAATCATGTGAAAAAACCAATTTGCGGTATATCCTTGTAAAGAATATGAAGGCGCATTGAATCTTGAAAACAATTCAATCATCCAATTTTTCCCAAAGCTCAATGATCCACGAATGCCCGCTGAATATACAATACCTTGAGTTTTCAAACCTGCAATTAATCCTGTATCAACAGTGCTGCTGATATCTACAATACCCAAGCCACCATTGCCAGAAATCATCCACTTTTTACCTTTTAAATTAACATTTATATCCAATCCACTGGTTATATTTCTTCCTATGTTGCCATATGTTGTTCTGTATACTTTATTTGCATCTACCAATCTGTAAGTTTCAATTGCATCATTCAATATTTTGTGGTAAATATTCAATCCAAATCCACCAAACTGGGTGTAATTGCCAACAGAAATTTCATAATTAGAACTAATTTCAGGCGCCAAATATGGATTCCCCGTGGTAAGATTCAAAGGATCACTGAAATTTGTGTAAGGATTTAAATAAAACAAACTTGGTCGTTGAATTCTCTGTGTGTAATTAAATTTTACAAATCCACCTTTTCCAAGTTTTCGTGAAACATTTACAAATGGGATAAAGTTAGCATAGGGCTTACCCGTGAAGCTGCTATCTGCTGGCTTTTCCATTCCGCCACCAAATGCAGTTGCTTCAAATCTTCCCCCAATTTTTAAACTGTAATTTTCATTCACCAGATAGTTGAACTGCACATATGCTGCACCTACATTTTGATAATAATTGAACCGATTATTTCTGTCGCTCATTGTTGAATACTCATTCATGGCATAATTAAATGTGTCAAAATGATAATCACTGTTCACAAGCCTCACAATTCCCTTAACCCCTGTTTCCAAACTCAATTTCTTTGAAATAGGTTCGGTGAAGTCCATCTGAGACGAAATCTCAATATTTTCTCCAATGTTTAAACTTTTTTCATCCCGATAAATCACATTTTGTTGATTCAAACGTTGGCTCACATAATCTGAATGATCTACGTTTCTTGAAATCTGCGCCGACCAACCAAATTCTCTATCTTTTTTCTCAAATTTCCTACGATAGTCTATGTTCAAATCATAACCCAAATTGGTTGAAAATCGATCTGCATCTTGATTCCATAAAAAATTCAAAACACTGTCCTTCTTGCCAATTTCTGTGGTCCATTGATTCACAGTACTTCTCCAATTCGTATTCACAGAAGCAGATACGCTCAAGGCATTTTTTTTATCAAAAACATGATCCACACTCAATGTTAATTTCGGACCCCCACCCCAGTTGTTAAAGTCGGAAAACTGTTTCATTTGATTCCAAACACCTGAAACTTCATTTTCTCTATTTGTTGAACTCTCACCCCATGTTCGCCACATATGACCGCCAAGCATCAACGTGTAATTGGTTTTTCCCCTTTGGATCGACAAAGTTCCACCCAAATTTGCACTTCTGGTTCCCAATCCTGCCCTAATATTACCCGTATTTCCTTTTAGTTTTACATTTTTCATGATAATATTGATCACTCCACCAGAACCTTCAGCATCATACTTAGCCGAGGGATTTGTCATGACCTCTATTTTTTCTATGTCATCGGCAGACAGAGATTTCAGTGCATCCGCCAAATTTCCCGATAATAGGCCACTTGGCCTTCCATTGATGAGTACCCTCACATTCCGATTTCCCCTCATTGAAACATTACCATCCATGTCAACCTCCACCATCGGTACTTTTGCCATCATATCACTAGCCGATAAACCTCTGCTAGTCACATCCATGGCAGCATTATAAACCAATTTATCTCCCTGATTTTCGATCACATTACCTTGAACTTTAATTTCAACCGCTTCAATTTTTTGAGTTGAATCTCTCTTGACCACTTTCAATGAATCCTTTTGAGCCTTTAACCCAATATACAATCCAAACAAAATGCCTATTGCAATATACTTTTTCATTATTTTCCTATTTTGAACGAATGGCAATCACGGGATCTAAGTTCGACGCCGAAACTGCTGGCACCAATCCCGAAAATATGCCAACAAAAACAGATGTACCAATTCCTATAAGTGCATCTTCTGCACCTAATGTCAATGAAGCCCCTGCTCCCAATGATGAAGCCACTGCAGCATTCAACGCCCATAAAACAAGCCAGACCAAAAACATTCCAATCAATCCACCCGCCAAACACAACCAAATACTCTCAAACAAAAATTGAAGTTGTATGAACCATTTTTTTGCCCCCAAAGCTTTTTGTATACCGATTTCCTGTGTTCTCTCTTTCACCGAAACAAACATAATATTGGCCACCCCAAAGCATCCCACCAACATCGCAAAAGCGCCAATAATGAGACCAATTTTTTTGATTTGATCAAACAATCCTGAAATTGCATCGGTAATCATCGACATTTTGTTAACCGCAAAATCATCTTCAGCCCCCGGTTTAATTTTTCGGTAAGCTCTCATAATGCCTGATATTTCAACCTTCAAATCATCAAGCGACACTCCGTCGGAAGCCCTTAACATGATCTGAGCATCTTCACTTTTCTGATACGGAAAATACCCCAAAGCCCATTTCGCATTCACAAACACCACATTGTCGGCACTGTTGTTGATTAAACTTTCACCCTCCATTTCACAGACACCTACAATTGTGCACACTCCTGTTCCAATCCTTATTTTTTTTCCTATAGCCGACATTCCTGGATACAGTACTTGCGCCACTTGATGCCCAATAATCGCTACAGGTTTGGCGGTACTCGATTCTTCCAAACTAAAATATCGTCCGTCCTCAATATTAATTGATTGAATCTGATTGTATTCATGCGTTAAACACTTCACCGAAATGTTCTTCAGTGCCTGTTTTTCAGATTTTACATCAGCTTCCACATAGTACGCATATGCAACAGCTTTTACTTTATTGGGGGAAATTCGATCGACAATAAAATCCGCTTCTGCTGGCTTAGTAACGGGCCTTTTCAAATATCTCCACCACGGATAATTGCTACCAAAATCGTCCCACGGCCATTTTTGAACGAATAAAACATCTGATCCAAATTTCGAAAATTGGTTGTTTAAACTTTTCTCCAATGAATGAACCAAAGCATAAACTGAAATGATGCAGAAAATACCTATGGTAATGCCCAATACCGACAATAAGCTCCTCAGTTTATTTTGAACGATGGCAGAACCACTCATTCTAAAGGATTCAAACAAAGGAATTCGAACAGACATTTTTCAAAGATAACAGCGTAAAATTAGAATATATGTTATTTCAGATTAACTTTAGGTTTCTTTCGTTTGAATGTCTCAAATTCCCGACGATATAACATACCCGCTCCAAGTGTATTTCCCGAAACCCCATTTGTTAATCCATTATTAAGCAACAAATTACTACTTCTCGAAAATGCCTTCAACCGCCAATTTTCATCCGAAGTTTTATATTCCAAGTTAAAATTGATGGGTACAGCCATACTGTTCACCAAAACAGCCACCGTTGGGTCATAATTCAAATCCAATCTCAAACGGTCCGACAAAAACCACTCGCTATTCACAAAAAGCTTGGTATTGCTTGCTCCGGCAGAATTTCTCACATCATCAATGTTTACTTGAATTCGAGTTGGTATTCCATACTTTGAAAATAAATCATTCACAACAGAACTTGCAATCGTTGAAACACTATTTCCCGCAAAACCCGTTCCGCTAAAGTTACTGGCCGCCGATGCTCCGCTGCTCGAAAACGAAGGAGGTATAAAATTACCAAATAACAATAATGCCACCGCCTGTCTCATGGTTTCATCTTTGTCGGTTCTAATTCTTTGTATAACTGAATTTACTTCCGTAGCTGCCGTACCAGATGAGGCCGCCAGCTCCGGTGCCTGAATGTCAAAACCAATTTGCGGACTAAATAAATTTCCCTTCAAATTTAATATGCTTATAATCTTAGTTGCCGGATATGAATTTGAAGCGCTCGAAGAAGTAATCATCAATGTCGACGGTGAAATTTTCTTTTCAAATCGACCCATCAAGTCAACAGTTGCATCGAATGGGTCGCCATCCCAAACAATGCTACCCCCTTTATCTAATGAAATCTTCTTTAATAAATTAATTCCAGGCAATGAAAATGAATACTCCCCTTGCTCTACCATATAAGACCCAAACATGTAAAATTTACCATCAATGTCGTAGACCATTCTCAATTGTCCATTACCCCTACCTTTGATGATGTCTCCAAGTTTTTTATCTATGATAAACTGCACTTCCGCATCTGGAGTGGCAAAAATATTCATGGTAATTTTTCCTAAACTGCTCTCCTCTTTCTTAATAGCTTCCTTGCTTTGTATTTTACCTAAATGATTTCTAAAAATGATACTGCCATAGATTTTATTCTCATTAGCCGTTAAATATTGAATCGACAAAACCGAATTTTTACGAGGTTTCAAATTGATATCCATGTTGATTTTATCGATTGGACCATAAATTCTGCAATTCCCATCAGCCCATGCTGTACCGTAAAACAATGCATTTTCTTTTTCTGTGGTATTCAATACCTTGAAGTTTTTCAGGCTATCAAATTGAACATCGAGATAAAAGTTCGAAAAATCTTTATATGTAAATGCCATTTTCATCCACGCAAAATTCTTACGCGAATCATCAAATACTTTCATTGGACGAACCGAAAATAAACCCTTTTCAGTTACTTTTATATTGCCCGCAAAGGTGTACTCGGTTGCCAAATAGTCAACTTTTACCCGACCATTTTCTACAGACAAAAGTCCCTCCGCCTTAGGCTTTTCAGTTGTACCAAAAATATGAAAATTACCACGAACCGTACCTTCTTTAAAATCAAGGATTCCTTTTAAAAATGGATCTAATATCTTGAGGGATGT